>CAJQOW010000245.1 GCA_905480055.1 uncultured Acidimicrobiia bacterium | reverse complement strand
TGCCGGTGAGGTGGACAGCGACGACAAGACCGAAGTCATCCATACCCATGTTGGCGAACGACTTGTCACGCAGAATGCCAGCGTTGTTGATGAGGATGTCGAAGCGTCCCCAGCGCTCCATGGCGTCGGCGACCATCGCGTCCACTGCCTCGGCGTTGGTGACGTCTGCACCGTTCGCCATTGCCTCTCCACCTGCTGCTTCGATTTCAGCGACGACCACCTCTGCAGCAGCGGACGATGACCCGGTTCCGTCCCTGGATCCGCCGAGGTCATTCACCACGACCTTGGCTCCGCGAGCGGCAAGTGAGAGGGCGTGGGATCGTCCAAGGCCGTGGCCGGCGCCGGTGACGATCGCAACTTGCTCGTCGAAGGTGATCATGGGGACTCCTCGGGGATTCGCTGGTATCGCCATCGATTCTAGGAGTTGGCTTCTGAGCTACTTCTGGAGGTATCCACCATCTATGGTGATCGTGTCCCCGGTGTGCCATTGTGAAGCATCAGACGCCAAGTAGACGGCGATACCTGCAAAGTCTTCTGGTTGTCCCCATCGTCCAACCGGGATCCGTGGTTTCACCATCGCCTCGAACCGTTCTTCCTCGATGAAACCATCCGTCATGCCGGTGACGACCCACCCAGGGGCAACGGCATTCGCACGAATCCCGTACTTCCCATACTCAACCGCGAGACCTCGGATCAACGCTCGAACGCCTGCTTTGGTGGCCGCGTAATGCTCCCCTGTGGGGAACCCGAAGTCTCCGGCGACCGATGACGTGACCACCAACGAGCCGCCCCGTGCCGGTTTCATGTGCTTGACGGCCTCACGGAAGGTCCAGAACACGCCCTCCATGTTGACACCGAACACGTACCGCCATTCCTCTGTCGTGGTGTGCTCGAACGGTGTCCCCACCGATCCAACGCCGGCATTGGCAAACACCGCATCAACATGGCCGAACGCAACGAGCGTTTCGGCAAACGCATCCACAACCGCCTGTTCATCACTGACATCGACCGAGAGTGCAAGAGCCTCGCCGCCATGTGTCGACACCTGTTCGAGGGCGATCGCATTGCGCTCCTCGTTTCGACCCCAGATCGCGACGCTGGCTCCAGCGCCGGCCAGAGCTTCGGCCATGGCGAGGCCGATGCCGTTGTTGCCGCCGGTGACGATGGCGACCTTGTCCGTGAGGTCGAACGGGTTCTGCATGAGGACTCCGTGGATTGGTGACAGTGCGAGCGGATCATACGTTGTCGAGATGCACCGAGTTCACGGGCGGCTCCCCTACCGTTCCGGCATGTTGAAACGGCCGTCGTTCCTCCTCATCGTCGCCACGGTTCTCGTCGCCGGTGCCTGCGATTCCAGGCCGCAGGCCCCTGAGTTCGTGGAAACATCTACGACCACCACCACGCTTGCGGGCAACGTGGTTGCGACCACGACGACGCCAACCCTCCCTCCCGTCGAGGAGCGCATCGTGGGCACGGTCGTCGAAGTCATCGACGGCGACACGGTCACGGCAACCGTCGACGGCGTCTCGACAACCGTGCGCATGCTCGGCATCAACGCACCAGAGTCCACCGAGTGTTGGGGTGCGGAGGCGACCGCCATTCTCTCCAACGAAATCGCCGGCAGGAACGTGCTGCTCGTAGCAGGTGAAGAGGACGTAGATGGTTTCGGACGGGCGCTCCGCTTTGTTTATCTCGAGACGCCAGAGGGTGTCGAGTTCGTCAACGAGTTCATGGTCGCTGAGGGGCATGCTGTTGCGCTCCAGAACGGAAATGAACACGCACAGAACCTCAAGGCGCTCGAGGCTCGGGCGTTCCAGTCGGGTAAGGGCATGTGGGGAACCTTTGCCTGCGGCGACGATGAGGGCGTCAGCGCCGACCGGCCCGTCATCCGTGTTCAGGAACTCGAATTCGACCCGACGGGACCAGACGATGATGCCCTCGATGGGGAGTACATCACCATCGTCAACGAGGGTTATGGCAGGGTCTCGATCTCGGGTTGGGTCCTGCGTGATGAGAGCTCAACGAATCGCCTCACGTTTCCAAGCGGCATCGTGCTCGCCGTCGGCGACACCGTCACCGTGGTCACCGGTTGCGAGGGAGGTCCTGCCGAGGCCATCCACTGGTGCAGCGACACACCTGTGTGGTCCAACGGTGGCGACACCGCGATCGTGCTCGACACGCTCGGCAACGCGGTGATCTGGTATTCCTACAGCGGCAGTTAGCCCGGAGCCGGCTCGGACACCGGGGCGTGCTTCAGCTGCTGCCTATTGAGAGTCAGGAATCCGCTGGGCCACGCTCTTCATCTCCATGAACAGGCGCAGATAGTCGGGGCCGCCGGCCTTGGCATTCGAGCCTGACATGTTGAAACCGCCGAATGGCTGAATCCCGACAAGGGCACCGGTGATCTTCCGATTGAGATACAGGTTGCCGACGTGGAACTCACGTTTGGCTCGCTCAAGTCGCTGCTGGTCGAGGGAGTGCAACCCACCAGTCAGCCCGAACTCGGTCCCGTTCGCCACGTCGAGGGCCTCATCGAACGACCCGACAGAGATGACGGACAGCACGGGGCCAAAGATCTCGTGCTGGGCAAGTCGGGCATCAGGTGCGACGCCGTCGAAGATGGTCGGCTCGATGAAGTAGCCACCGTTGATGGCGAGCGGATGACCGCCCATCACGAGGTTCGCCTCAGACTTTCCAACCTCGATTTCCGAGAGGATGGAACGATGTTGGGCCGCTGAGATCACCGGCCCCATCGGGAAGTTGTCCGCTGCATTCCCGACCTGAAGCGCGGCGGCACGCTCTACAACCCTGTCGACCAGGGCATCGTGGACGCTGTCGAACACGATCAGCCGCGAGCAGGCGGAACTCTTCTGCCCCTGGAAGCCGAACGCGGACTTCACCGCATCATCGGCAGCACGATCCAGGTCACATGTGTCATCAACAATGAGGGCATCCTTGCCGCCCATCTCCATGTAGGACCGCTTCAGCCAGCGTTGCGTGTCATGGACCCGTGCCGACCGCTCAGCGATGCGAAGCCCGACCTCCTTTGACCCCGTGAAGTTGACGAAACGCGTTCGTGGGTGGTCCACCAATGCGTCTCCTATCTCACCGCCACTGCCCGGCAGGTAGTTGACCACGCCACCCGGGAGCCCAGCCTCCTCAAGCGCTTTGATGAATCCCCAGCCGACCATGGGTGTGTTCGATGCAGGTTTGAGGACGACGGTGTTGCCCGCAGCCACAGGGCCTACCGTCATGCCCACGAGGATCGCAAGGGGGAAATTCCACGGGGGGATCACCACGCCCGCACCGATCGGCTGCAGCCATGACTCGTTTGTTTCCCCTTCGTACTGATGCACTGCGACAGGTTCAGCCATCCGCAAGGCCTGATGGGCGTAGTACCGACAGAAATCGATCGCCTCGGCAACGTCAGCTTCGGCCTCAGCCCAGTTCTTGCCTGCCTCGAACGTCTGCCATGCGGCGAATTCGAACCGACGTTCGGCGATCAGATCCCCAACCCGGTGAATCAGGCCCGCACGCTCCTCCGCTGTGCGACGGGACCAGTCCGGATATGCATCCCAGGCAGCGTCGAGAGCTGCATCGACATCGCCGACCGCCGCGGAGGATGCGGATCCGACCACAACAGCAGGGTCGGACGGATTTACGGATGCGATGGATTCCTTGGTCTCGACTCGCTCGCCTGCAATCACGAGTGGGGCGCGCTCTCCGAGGGAGGCATGTACTCGTCGCAGCGCCTGTTCATACTGCTGTGCGATACGCGGATCATCAAAATCGGAATACGGTTCAGCGCTGTACGGCGGTAGCACATCGACTCCTCGAATCGGGACGGGTCTCAAGGCCTCAGGCTACGCAGTGACGGTGCCCTGTGCCCGTGGGATGGCTCCGAAGGCCTGGCAAACAACCGCTGAAGTCGCACTCTGCCCTGCCGATACAACACGAGTGGAACGACGCGTGCTCGTCATTGAAGACTCCGCCAGCGTGAGGCGGCTGATTGAGGTCTGTCTGCGCGTGCTTGGCGTCGAAGTCTCCTCTGCAGCCGACGGCGTCGGTGGTCTCGACGCGATCCGCGATTCCAGACCTGATGCGGTCGTACTCGACATCGGGCTCCCCGGTCTCGATGGCTGGGAGGTCCTGCGCCGGATTCGCAACGATCAGGAGACGGCGTCGATCAAGGTGCTCGTGCTCACCGCCCACGCCCAGCCAGAGATGGCAGACAAGGCTGCCAAGGGAGGCGCCGACTCGTTCATGACGAAGCCGTTCCGGCCCTTGGACTTGCGTGTGCAGGTCGAAAAGCTCCTCGCAAGCTGATCGCTGACATCGGTCTCGATTCAAGGCCCGTACGCTTCGCTGATGCCGACGGCCACCCTCATCGCAAACCCCTCTGCGTCGCAGTTCACCGGTGGTCTGTTCCGCGATATCACAACGACGCTTTCGCGTACGTTTGAGCTGACGACCGAGTGGCCGATCAGTCCCCACGAAACGGAGACAGTCGCTCATCGCGCAGCGGAGCTTGGCGTCGACGTGGTGTTCGCCATGGGTGGCGACGGTGTTGCCCACCATGTGGCGAACGCGCTCGTGCATTCGGACACGGCCCTCGGCATCATCCCGGTCGGCACCACGAACGTCCTGGCTCGCATTCTCGGCATCCCCATGAAGGCGCCCCGTGCCGCAAGCCACGCCATCGGATTCGAGCCGGTACCGACGAGGATGGTCAGGATCGCTGCGACAACGCCGGTTGGAGAACTCACTCGATACGCAACCTTTGCGCTTGGCATCGGATTCGACGCAGATGTCGTCGAATCAGCTGAGACACGACCCTTCTCCAAGTCGCGGTTCGGGAGCATCCACTACGCGTCTACAGCGGTCGGGAGACTGCTGTCGAGTTGGCGGAGCGAGCATCCGAACCTCCGGATGACGTGTGACGGCGAACGCTTCGATGCCCTCGCTGCGCTCACCCAGGTCCACGATCCCTACACCTATTTCGGCAGACTCCCTTTGCGGCTCACCGCAGAGCAGCCAGAGGGAATCGCAACGTTGGCAGCCAACGACCTTGGCGTGACACGAGCAACTGAGATCTTCTCGCGTGCTGCAGTCGGGCTCAGCCACAGGGATGCGACGGGAATCCGGCTATGGACCGATTATGAGCGGCTCGACATCGAGGCAGAACCCCGCACGCCGTTCCAGGCGGACGGCGAGCTCCTTGGATATGCCTCCCACATCTCGGTTGCGCCTGCCGAGGGTGCGCTCCTGATCCTGAGACCTCAGGACTGATCGCCCGCAG
>CAJQOW010000244.1 GCA_905480055.1 uncultured Acidimicrobiia bacterium | reverse complement strand
ACATCGCGCCACTCCTCGAGACCCCAGAGCCGCATCCCTGATTCGCTCGGTGTCGCACCTATGTCGTTCCGTACAGTGATCACCATCACGGGGAAGCCCTGCTCCACGAGTGTCGGGAGGGCGCGGAGCGACTCGGGCAGCCTGTCATTGCCCATGCCATGGACGAACACCACCCACGTAGATCGTCGGCCGTCGACGAACCACCCGGCGTGCGGCCCGATTTCTGATGGGATGACCAGCGGTTCCCATCCGATTCCGTGGGCGGTGAGTGGGTCGCCAGCGAAGGCGTCGGGATCGATCCTGGACGCATCACCTGACGAGAAGTCACCTTCGAGTGTCTTGACACCCCGCTCCACTACCTCGTCGTCCATGCGAACGATGGTCGACACCTGTGCGTATGAGATCTCTCCCTCGAGGCCCCACAGCCCCTCACGCTCGGACGCTTCGGTTCGCGTCACAACGACCCGCCCAGCTTCGTTGTTGATGACGTCCAGCGGGTAGGCCTCGAGTGCGTTCCGAGGAATCAGGAACTCGCTGCGGATGGCGTTGGCGTGGAACCAGGACCAGGACACCCACGCGATGCCGAATACGACGACAACAACGAACGCGACGCGCAGCGCCACATGGGGAATCTTCCAGGTCATGCAGAAAGGGTAGGAAGCTGGTGCTGAATCGTGCTCAGCTACCCGTGAAGTCCGGCGTTTCCTTGTCGAGGAAAGCCTTCACCCCGGCGCGTGCATCGTCTGACGCAAACACGTGGTTGAACTCCTTGGCTTCGATCTCCATCCCAACATCGAGCGTGCGGTCGAATCCCTCCGAAATCGCACGCTTCACGGCTCCGTAGGCAACGGTTGGGCCGGAAGCAAACACTGCAGCGTCCTCCATCACCACCTCCATGAGTTCATCATCGCCGGTGACACGATCCGCAAGACCGATCGCAAGAGCCTCATCGGCCCGTACATGCCGTCCTGACATGCACAGTTCTTTGCATCGTTGAGGGCCAACGATTCGCGCCAACCGCTGGGTACCACCTGCACCAGGTATCAACCCGAGCAATATCTCCGGCTGACCAACCCTGGCCGACTCAGCGAGGTAGCGAAAGTCGGCGCCCATCGCGAGCTCGAGTCCCCCGCCGAGTGCGAAACCGTTCACGGCGGCGATGGTTGGTTTCTCGAGGTGTTCGAGGCGATGAACCGCCTCAGCCAGCCCGCTCGCCTGACGTTCCTTGGCGCCCGTGTCGTATGCCTTCTGGAATCCAGTGATGTCGGCACCAGCAGCGAAGTGTGGCGACCCTGTGATCACCACAGCGCGCACGTCCTCAGCTTCGGCCATGCCTACAGCGGCATCGATGTCGGCGATCAGCGCCGGATTCAGAGCGTTGAGGGGAGGGCGGTTCAGCGTGATGAGGCCAACAGCACCATTCACCGAGTACTCAACGAGTTCCACGACCGCTCCTTGTTCGCTTGCGTCTCCCGACAGGCTACTTCCTTGCGATGAGGGCGGCAGCCGCCCTCCACGGATCGATCTGACGAGTCGCCACTTGCGCAACGAGATCGTCGAGGTCGCCAGCATCCTCAGCACCTTCGGCTTCGAGCCGGACGGCTGCTGCCAGCTGACGCGCGGCGGCAATCCGCCGCCTCACCGTGCGTTCCTCTGAATCGACCAAGTACCTGCGATGACGATTGATGGCATCGACCAACGCATCCACCCCCGAGCCGTCGGTTGCCGTCGTTGCGATGACTGGTGGTGTCCATGCTCGGCCTGGTCCTTGTCCATCTCCGAGCGAGACCATTGCTTCGAGGTCGCGCACCGCTACGTCAGCTCCCTTGCGATCAGCCTTGTTGACCACGAGCACGTCTGCGATCTCGAGGAATCCCGCCTTGGACACCTGGATCGCATCACCCCAGCCCGGGCTCACCACCACGACGGTCGTATCGGTGGTGGTGGCGACTTCGACCTCGGATTGGCCAACGCCCACGGTCTCCACCACCACTTCATCGAAGCCGATCCCATCGAGTGCCGAGACAATCGGCGGTGTCGTCTCCGAGATCCCACCGAGTGCGCCCCGATTTGCAAGCGAGCGGATGTAGACCCGCGAATCGCCAGCATGGGTGCCCATCCGAACACGGTCGCCGAGGATCGCACCGCCAGAAAAGGGGCTGGACGGATCAACGGCGACCACAGCGAGCCTGCCGGCTTGAACGAGCTGCGGAATCAGCTCGGAGACAAGCGTCGACTTGCCAGCGCCAGGTGCGCCGGTGACGCCGGTGATCCATGCATGCCCTGACTCACTGAACAGTGCAGCGAAGAGGTCACGGCCCTCGGGCGAGCGGTTCTCGATGTGGGTGAGCACCCTTGCGAGCGCCCGCACATCTGAGTTTCTGGCAGAGGAAAGGAGGTCGGTTTCAGTCACCCGCCGACGTTAGCGGCCGATGTCTAGCTGGCGATGACCTCGGTGACGCCAGGAACCCGGTCACGAAGGATCCGCTCGATGCCCGCCGTCACTGTGGTCTCAGAAATTGGGCAGCCGCCGCATGCTCCGACAAGCTCGAGGAAGACGGTTCCGCCGTCGACTCCTGAAAGGATCATGTCGCCACCATCGGCAAGAAGCGCAGGTCGAATGTACTCGAGCGCGGCATCGAGCTGCTCGCTGTCGATGTCCGACTCGCCTGTGGCTTGCCGGTCCATCGGCGAGGCGATCTGGATGATGCTGCCTTCGATCTCGGTCATGTCGCTCCTCGAGTGACGTGATGGTACCGCTTCAGTGCCGACAGGTTTACAACATCTCCGTAGTGCCAAATCTTCCCGATAGGTCGAGTCCCTGCCGGAGCCGTCACCGTGGCCAGGGCCGGTCGCTCAGGCTCGGTGCTCCCGGCTGACCGATGAGCGCCACGCCACTGGCTGACCATCGCATGGTCCATTCGCCTTCGGGCAGCGACCCGTACGGGACACCATTGACGCGCAAGCTGGCCGGTCCGGATATCGCGACATCCACTTCTCGACGCTCGGTCATCAACCCGACAATCACTTCACTCGGCACGAGCTCGGGTGCGACGGTCGACTCGGCTCCTGCGTAGTAGTGGGCGAGAATCTCGGCATGATCGGCACCTTCATCCGCAAAGATGCGGGCCCCCCACTGGCTCATGCCAACGCCATGACCCCAACCCTCGCCGTCGAACCGTACCGTGTCCCTCCCGACGCGATCTCCTGCGGGGAGAAATCGATCGATGCTGCTCGGCGGGGTGACCACATGCTCGAGTTCATACGTGTACGACGGAAGCGGTTCTGGGAGATAGCCACCCTCATCCCTGGCTGCCGGCAACGAGCCCGGATACAGGTCATCTCCGTGGCGGTTGAAGACTCCCTTCATCGCAGGCGCGAGCACCGTATCGGTGCCCTGTGCGGTCACCACCGTGATCTCGGTACGGCCGTCCCCTTCGGGTGGGTCGTCGACATCCACAGCGACAAGTTCGCCTCCGACGTCCATGCCGTCTGCACGGAGGATTTCGACGAACTGCGCAGCTGAGATCTCGAAACCCCACGTGGCATAGGGCGCTGTACCGACCTCGGGCGAGTCGACAGGTTGGAGGTAGGGCACGGGGTCGGACGCCCACACGTCCTGGTTTGCCCGAGATCGGCTCCCCACCATCGAGGTGTACACAGCCTCGATGGGTCTCCCCTCGTAGAGGACGAGCTCCCCGGAAGTGGCGTCGACAGCGTCCCTCCATCGATCTCCATGATCGCTCTCGACCAACTGCGTACCCCGATAGACCTGGCATCGGCTCGTCGCGCAGATGTCATATTCATGGACCGCAGCATCCCCGCGACGTCCCCCGAGCAGCGTGCGTGCGAGATAGGTGCGCGCCGCGACCGCCTGAGCCTCGAGCGCCTCGCTGTTCCACAGGAACGGCATCTCAGCAATGCCCTGGAGGTACTGCTCGATCGTTGCGCGCTCGCTGACCGCAATGCCATCACGATGCAGGACGAACATCATCGGGCCTGCGTAGGGCCGATCGTTCAACTCAAATCTGGTTTCGTCGGTGCCGACGAGCTCAATGCTCACGACGTCGACGGCGGGCTCGCTGGCCAGCGCAGCAGGACTTGCGAACATGACCATTGCTATGGCCGCCGAAGCAACGGCAAGGCGCCTCATGATCGGTGAATGGACGCTCCGAGCGACGCAAGCTTGTCAACGAATCCGTCGTACCCCCGATCCACATGCTGTGCATCGCGAATGATCGTCTCGCCGTCGGCGCGAAGACCAGCGATCGCAAGCGCTGCAGCTGCTCTGATGTCGCATCCCTCGATTTCGCACCCCGACAGCTCGCTCACACCGCGGATCACCACATGCTGACCATCGGCGTGGATCTCTGATCCCATGCGGTTCAGCTCACCGAGATAGCGGAACCGGCCCGCGTAGATGTTTTCGGTCACCAGCGAGGTTCCATCCGCAACCGACAAGTAGGCCACCATCTGCGGGTGCATGTCGGTGTGGAAGCCTGGATACGGAAGGGTTGCGATGTCGACAGACGATGGTCGCTCTGGTCCCGTGAGCGTTACGGAATCCTCCGTGGTCTCCACGGTGCAGCCGGTCTCCTCGAGCTTGCGCAGTTCCATCCTGAGGTGTTCTGGCCTGCAGCCGGTAACGGTGACCTGCCCACGTGACATCGCACCGGCGACGAGGTAGGTACCAGCCTCGAGTCGATCGGGCACGGTTTTGTGCGATGCCGGCTCGAGTCCGTCAACGCCGTGCACCTCGAGCGTCGAGGTTCCGGCGCCATCGATCTTGGCTCCCATCTTCATGAGATACTCGGCAAGATCCGTTAGCTCCGGTTCGCGGGCCGCATTGGAAATCGTCGTTGTTCCTTTGGCGAGAACCCCTGCGAGCAGCAGATTCTCGGTTGCCCCAACCGATGGGAATTCGAGGAACACATCGGTGCCAACGAGACCGTCCGGAGCCGAGCCGTAGAGCACTCCATGTCGGAGCTCGAACTGTGCACCCATCGCCTCGAGTCCGCGTACGTGGAAGTCGATCGGCCTGGACCCGAAGTCGTCACCACCAGGAAGGGCAACGCGTGCCTCTCCCGTGCGGGCAAGCAGCGCACCGAGCACGAGGATCGATGCCCGCATCTGGCGGACCAGGTCCAGCGGGGCTTCGGGGTTGGGATCCTCTGGCACCGTGACGGTGAGTATCGAACCGTTTCGCTCACAGGAAGCGCCGACGTGTTGGAGCACGCGCCCCATGATCTCGACGTCGAGGATGTTTGGGACGTTCGAGATTGTGTGGGTCCCAGGGGCAAGCAGCGTGGCCACCATGTGCTTGAGGACCGCGTTCTTGGCGCCGAGGACGCCAACAGAACCCGAAAGCGGCACACCGCCGCGTACATAGATCGAATCCACCATGTGCGGAAGCCTACGTCGGATGACCTTTAGGGACGGGAATTGCGCTCAACCTGCCGGGCGGACAGAGGGGAAGATACGATCGACGTGCGCTTCCCACGAGTCGTTCGGCGCACGGATTTCGACGCCGATCCCGCGTGACCCTTCGACGGGAACAATGAGGTACCACATGTCTCCGGTCGAGTGCGAGCCCCAGGAACGGATCGCACCGCCGACCATGCGTTCGGTGCGAATCAACCGCCCCTCGTCGACCTCCTCGAGCAATGCCCAGAATGACGTCATCACGTCCTCCGTGGTTGCAGGCCACGAGCCCCCGGCAGCGACAACAATTGCCTCCATATCGACGGTGTTCGCAGTGAGGAAGGTCGACTCGGGTGCAACGGCGTGATGAAACGCGAGGAATGCATCGCCCACCTCGCCGCCCCAACCATCAGGCACATCCATACAGACGGCAGACGTACACATCTCTCGTGCAGGCTCAGCTGGTGGTGCGGCCGGTCCGCTCGAACACGAGGCCAGCAACCACACGAGCACGACCAGACCGATGACTCTTTTCATGGCACAAAGGCTACCGAGGCACCTTCTCGCTCCAGCCGACGGTACGATCAACACCGCCGTCGAGAGGAACGGGATGCGCGTGGTGATCGGAGCCGATCACGCAGGGTTTCCGCTGAAGCAAGAACTCGTCGCGCACCTCGAGTCCCGCGGCGCGGTTGTCACCGACGTCGGCACGGACTCAGAAGAACCAGTCGACTACCCGGACTATGCGGCAGCCGTCGCCCGCGCGGTGGTATCCGGTCGGGCAGACCGTGGCATCGTCGTGTGCGGATCCGGTGCGGGTGCATCCATTGCCGCAAACAAGATCACCGGCGCCAGAAGCGCCGTCGTACACGACCACTACACCGCCCACCAGGCAGTTGAGCACGACGACATGAACGTACTTGCCCTCGGTGCCCGAGTTATCGGACCTACAACCGCAACCGAGATTGTTGATGCCTACCTCGATGCGCGCTTCTCCGGCGAGGAACGCCATGCGCGTCGCCTCCGCAAGGTGGTTGAACTCGATCGGAACCGCGGTTGAAGATCCCGTCAACCCTCAGAAGCGATATGACGACGAATACCCATGCAGGTTGAACCACCCCCCAAACAGTCCATCTGGGCAGCCGGCTGCGTGGTGGTCAAGATCGGTAAGGACGGCGAGCCGCGCTACCTCCTGATCCATCGCCCTCGCTATGACGATTGGACCCTCCCGAAGGGGAAGCTCGACAAGAACGAAGACTTCCTCGAGGGTGCGCTCCGCGAGACCTGGGAAGAAACGGGGGTCGCACCGCAGAACCCGAGGCTTGTCGGCACCATTGCCTATCACACCCAGAACGAGAACCCGAAAGTGGTGCGATGGTGGCTCGCCGACGCAGACAAGGGTTCCTTCACCCCGAACAAGGAAGTCGACCGCATCAAGTGGTCGAAGTTCGGCAAGGGCAGGAAGCGCCTCACCTATCGCAATGACCGGGAGGTGCTCGATCGAGCGAACGACATGTACCTCGCCAGATCCGCAGGCATGATCTACCTCGTGCGGCACGCAAGCGCCGGCAAGCGGACATCTTCAGGTGCCGACGACTGGTCGCGCAGTCTCGACAAGCGCGGCAAGGCGCAGCGCAAGGCGCTCCTGTCACTGTTGCAGGCACATCCACTCACCCGTATCGGATCGTCTGACTACACGCGTTGCATCGACACTGTCCGGCCGTTGTCGGACCGCATGGGCATTCCGGTGGAGTTCGAACCGGCATTGGTGGAGGGTTCACATCCGCATCGCATGGTGTCGCTCATCCACAGCCTCCAGGAGGAATCGGCCGTGCTGTGCTCACATGGCGATGTGATCGCCGATCTCGTTGGACACCTCTTTGCATCAGGCGTGCCGATGGACGGCCCGATGGAGTGGAAGAAGGGCTCGATCTGGGAGCTTCGAACGATCCAAGGCCGTGTCGTGTCTGGCCGCTACGTGCGGCCGTCGGCGTGAGGCACACCTAGTCGAGTACCGAGCCTGCGATCCAGGCATTGGTCGCCGAGACCGCTGTGTCGAGCGCATCGTCCAGTGACAGCCCTGTCGCCTTGAGCGGGACGAACGAGTGGTCGCCGCTTTCGATGACCTCCAGCGTCCCGCTTGGCACACTGCAGCAACATCGGTGACGAGGTCCACAGGCCCGAGACGGTCCCTGGTCCCGGACACGAATAGTTGGGGGATCCCAACACCTTCGAGGTGATCCGTTGGTCGTGGCTCCGTCTTCCCGATCGCGACGAGCGGGTAGCCGTAGTACACGATCCCTGCCGGTTCCGCCCTGGCATCGGCAACGAGATGTCCGCCGACTCGCCCTCCCATGGACTTGCCGCCGATGACGATCGTGTCCGCCATCGGCTCGATGGCCCCGAACGCTGCCTCGTGCACGTCGAGGAGCTTGGGCAGGCGATCGGGTGCCTTGCGCCCGGCCTGCATGTACGCGTAGTCAAAGGTCATCACGAGCAGCCCCGAAGCAGTCAGGCGTTCAGCGAGTCCAACGATCCAGGGATGGCTCTGCCCAGCCCCGGCGCCGTGTGCAAGCAGCATGCCGACACCCGATGACCGAGCAGGCGTGCGCACGTTCGCACCAATGTCGCCGTGGGGTGTAGCAATCGTGATCTCGCTGATGGTCATCGGACTTCCTCGCTCGTCGGCCGGTTCATTGCGAACGCTGCGACCACCATCGCAGTACCCGCAGCGCCCGGAGGGTATTCCACCTGCCAGCGACCCGCCCAGGTTCGAGGATGAAGAAGACCTCACCCGTGTACTGGCTTCCCTTCGGCCACCGCTCATCAGCCCTCTGGCGGGACTCGATCAACCGGATTGCGTCGTGTGCCCTGTCGTCAGGTTCTGAACCCGTGGATGCGAGGAAGTCCACGCCATGCAACACGTCGTAGTGCCACCGGGGTGGGAAGTGGGCCTTCATCCACTCCGGATTGATGATCGTTCCATCACGGTGTGAGCGGAACATTTCGTGCTGGAGCAAGAATTCGATGCCGGTGGCCACCGCCTCGTCCGCATCGCTCGAGCCACGAGACCCTCGCCACACATCGAGGGCTTCGAGTACCGAGATCGTTGTGTGGAATGACGAATGGGTCGCACCCTGATGGTCCCTGCAGTTCCATGCTCCATCATCCAGCCGACCGGCGAAGAGTGCTTCTGCGAGGGTGTCTACACGGGCGTCCCGCACGTCGAAGTACGCGCAAACGGACAACACCATGGCATTGACACAGCGCTCGGCGTATCCGTGGGATGGCCAGTAGGTCAGCCCA
>CAJQOW010000243.1 GCA_905480055.1 uncultured Acidimicrobiia bacterium | reverse complement strand
GCACCGCTGATCGAGTAGGCGCCGGATTCTTCGTCGTACTCGAGTCCGATGCTCCCGTTGGCGGCAGCTGCCTTGACGAACTGGAGGAACCCGCTGTAGCCGTACTGCTTTTCGGAGAAGCCAGCTTCAGCCTTGCGCATCTCATCCTTGACTCCGGAGAGCGGAACAGGCTTGCCGCCGTCGAGCTCGGCCACCGTGCTCGCCAGCAATTCGAAGGCGGCGCCCTCCCCTCGTCCTGAGGCGGGGAAGCTCACCGTTGGGTCACCGGGGCGTGTCGAGTCGTCGAGTTGGACCACGCCCCGCTCGGCGAGGTTCCGGAGCAACTCACCGAAGGATCGGAATCCGTAGTCGGCCTCGGAGAACGTCGAGTCCTTCCTGAGCAATGCACGTTTGAGATCTGACGACGGGACCTGGGCGTTGCCGGACCGCTGCTGGCCCGCAAGCGTGCGTGTGACCAACCGGTCGAGGCTCTTGAGATCGTTCGCCGGTCGTTTGGGGGCATCGGTCCCCCTACGGATCACCCTCGCCTGCGGGATGTCGACGCCGTCGAGGTTCTCGTAGAACAGAAACTCATCGCATGCCGGTGGAAGCAGCTTTGACGTCGAGGCCTTGAGGCCCACGCCGATGACCTGCTTGTTGAGTTCACGCAGCTTGTGGACGAGCGGGCTGAAGTCCGAGTCTCCCGTGCAGATCACGAACGTTGTCACGTAGTCGCGTTCGAATGCGAGCTCGATGGCGTCAACTGCCATCTTGATGTCAGCAGCGTTCTTTCGGACTGCACCCTTGCGCTGGGTGATTTCGATCAGTTCAACGTGGTTGTCCGTGAGCATGCGCCGGTCCTGCTCGAACCGTGACCAATCTGCGTAGGCACGCCGCACCACGACCCGCCCCCGTTCGGCCAGAGCTTCGGCAATGGGCCCGAAGTCGAACACCATCGAAAGGTCTTCTCGTGCTCCGATTGCAAGGTTCTCGTAGTCGATGAATAGGCCAATGCGTACGTCGTCCATATACGGAGCGTATCAGTCGGCATGGTTGGAACCGGTATGCCACTCGTCGAGCGTGTCCTGGGCGAACTGGCGGCACGCCGCAAGGATGGCCTCGGGGTCCTCGTCAGCGGACCGGTCGATCGGTGTGCCGACCCGCACCCGCACATTGGTACCAAACGGCACAGGCATCATGTTGTTGGCAAACACCCGCCACGATCCATCGATGACGGTCGGGACGATCTGAAGATCTGGAGCAGACTCGAGGAGGGCCTCGAGCCCCGCCACCTTCCAGGATCCCAGCGACCCGTCGCGAGACCGAGTGCCCTCGGGGAAGATCACCGCACCGACGCCGCGATCCTCACACCACGCACCCATGGCGGCAATCGCAGCGAGAGCCTGGTCGCGGTTTCCACGATGAATGAGCGCATGGCCTCCCTCTTTCAGATACAGCGACACTGTGGGAATGCCCTTTGCGAGTGATTTCTTCGAGACGAACCGTGGGATGTGGTTGCTGATGATCCCTCCGAAAATCGGTATGTCGAACAGCGACTGGTGATTCGACACAAAGATGTAGCCGCCGCTTGGTCGGAGGTTGTCCTGACCCTCGACGTCGACCCTGACTCCTGAGAGGCCGAATGCCCAGATGAGGGCACGCTGCAGGCGAGCCATCATCTGCTCGTACGGCCCCATCCCGAACAGCAGGGTGACGCGACCCACCAGCTCACCAATCCCGAGAATCAGCCCAAAGGCAATCAGCGTTGGTATCGAGAAGAGCCAATCCCGAGCGTTTCTCACCGTTGTCTCCCAAGCCAATCGATCAATGCTTCGTTGACCTCGTCCGGCCGCTCCTGCTGGGTCCAATGAGCGCAGTCGCTGATGATTACTCGCTCGAGGTTCGCAATCCACCGATCCATACCGTCGGTGAGCGACAGCGGCAGCACCGGGTCGGAATCGGCAGCAATCATGAGCGTCGGCTGGGAGATCGGTGCGTCCAGGAGGTCGGCAAATTCGGCGGCGTTCGCATCGATGTTCCGGTACCAGTTCACGGGGCCCGATATTCCGCCCGCGGTGAACGCGTCGACGTACACCAGGAGTTCATCCGGCTTCATGAATTGCTTGCCCCGACTTCCTCCCAGATAGAAGCCTTGGAGCCACATCTCTGGGCCTGCGTCGAATCCGGCCTCAGCAACGCCCGGTTCCTGAAACATGATGATGTACGAGAAGCGCTCTGCGAGCTGGTTTCGGATGACGTCCATCGATGGGAACCCGACACACGCTCCTCGATACGGCACGTTCAGGCTGACGAGCCCTTCGACCCGCTCTGGTTGGGTGATCGCCGTGGTGTACGCCACGATGCTCCCCCAGTCATGCCCGACCAGGGTCGCCTGGTCCACGTCGAGCTCGTCCAATACGCCAATGACATCCGCAGCCAGTGTCTTGAGGCTGTAGGCGCCGATGTCCGGCGGCTTCGATGATGCGCCGTATCCGCGTTGATCGAAGGTGATGGCGCGGTATCCGGCGGCAACGAGGGCGGGAACCTGGTG
>CAJQOW010000242.1 GCA_905480055.1 uncultured Acidimicrobiia bacterium | reverse complement strand
GATGGGCTGCCCATCCTCACCGAGCCAGTCAGCTGCGTCCGAAGCCGCTGAGGCCGCATCGCCCCAACCGGCAAGACCCATCACCATGACGGGATCGACCATCGGCGGCGGCGGGGTGAGCGTGAAGAGTGGCATCAGGCGAGCGTAACTCTGCTTTCGTGTAGTTCTACAGGTACAGGCCGCTGCGCTGCTCGGACCCGCCTTGCTCAATCGCACGCTGCTCCCGCATCCGATCCAACTGAGCTGTCGCAGCCATCTGCTGGCTGATCAATGATGCTTGGATCCCGTGGAACAGGCCCTCGAGCCAACCCACGAGCTGGGCCTGGGCGACCCGTAGCTCGGCCTCCGATGGCTGATCCGTGATCGGTACGAACACCGCGTCGAGCTCTTCGACGAGGTCGTCGGAAAGCACCTCTCGCAACTCAGTGATCGAACTGTCGTAGATCGACACAAGCCGTCCACGCCCCGCCTCGTCGAGCGGCGCCTCACGCACCTCGTCGAGCATGGCCCTGGTCATCGATGCGATGCGAATGAGTTTCGAGGGCTCGGACACCGACGGTTGGGTGTCTGTCGCCTGTTGTGTCTCATCGGGTTCCACAATCTCGGGCGTGACGGTGTTCGTGGCGTCTGCGTTGTTCTGTTCTTCCATGCGCGAAGGATACGGCCGCGCAGGGTCCGATGGCGCAGGTACGCTGATTGCCATGAGCCAGGTCGGTACGCCTACGTCGTCCAACACCAAGCCACCGAAGAACAGAGGCAAGTGGAAGACGGCATTGTGGGTGCTCTTCGTGGTCGTGATCGTGGCGGTCGTGTTCATCGCTCTGTTCATGCGTGCATCGGTTCGCCGAGCTTTTCCCCAAACGGAGGGGACGATTCAGATCGACGGCCTGACGTCCGAGGTCGAGGTCATCCGGGACTCAATGGGCATTCCGCACATCTACGCAGACTCACTCGACGACCTGTTCCTCGCCCAGGGATATGTCCATGCACAGGATCGCTTCTACCAGATGGACTTCTGGCGACACATCTCCTACGGACGACTGTCCGAGATGTTCGGATCCAGCCAATCTGACACGGACCAGTTCCTCAGGACGATGGGTTGGGGGGCTCTCGCTGAGCAGCAATACCGCCAAGAATCCCCAGACGTGCAGCAGATCCTCGACCGATATGCCGACGGCGTCAACGCGTACCTGGCAACCGAATCCCCGTCCGACCTGTCTTTCGAGTACACGGTGCTCGAGGTGCTCAACCACAGCTACACGCCTGAGAACTGGACGGCTGCCCAGTCCCTCGCCTGGGGCAAGGTCATGTCCTGGGACCTCGGGGGCAACATGGGGAACGAGATCGGCAGGGCCATGGCACTCGGCACACTGCCACCGGACCGGGTCCAGCAGCTCTATCCGCAGTATCCGGGTGACCGGCATCCCTACATCATCCCGACACCCGCAGAGGCAGCCCAGGCCGAAGAAGCTGCCTTGATGCTCCCGCCCGATGCCCTCCGTGAGCTCGCAGGCATCAACGCTGCTGTTCGGGGGCTAGCCGAGCTCAGTGGCGGGCCCGGTGATGGCATCGGTTCGAACTCCTGGGCACTTTCGGGGGAGCACACGCCGACTGCATCACCGATGTTGATGAACGATCCGCATCTCAGCATCCAGATGCCTTCCATCTGGTATCAGGTGGGACTCCATTGCCGAACCGTCACTCCGGAGTGCCCGTACAACGTTGCCGGCTTCAGCTTCGCCGGCGTGCCCGGAGTGATCATCGGTCACAACGCAGACATCGCGTGGGGCTTCACGAACACCGGACCAGACGTCCAGGATCTCTACGTCGAGAAGGTCAACCCCAACAATCCGTACCAGTACGAGTACAGGGGTGAGTGGCTCGACATGGAGGTGACAACAGACGTTATACGTGTCGCAGGAGGGGACGACATCCCGTTGGAGATCCGTTCGACGATCCACGGACCCATCATCTCGGACGTCTACGAACCGCTCGAAGACTTCGACCAATCGGGCAGCGACAAGCCGTCCCCATACGCATTGGCTCTTCGATGGACCGCTCTGGACGAGGTTCCCTCGATAGCCAGCCCCATCCTGGGCATCAACACTGCCTCAAACTTCGAGGAGTTCCGTGAAGCGGCCCTGCTCTTCAGTGTCCCAGCGCAGAATCTGCTGTATGCCGACACGGTGGGCAATATCGGATACCAGATGCCGGGGAACATCCCGATACGAGCCAAGGGTGATGGCACGGTTCCTGTGCCCGGATGGACAGGTGAATACGAGTGGACCGGGTTTGTGCCGTACGACGAGCTTCCGTTCTCATACAACCCAGAGTCGGGATACATCGTCACCGCCAACAACGCGGTGGTCGATGACACCTACCCGCACCTCATCACGAAGGACTGGTCGGAGGGATATCGGGCACGACGGATCGTCGACCTGGTGACATCCAACTTCGGCATCAGCCTCGAGGACCAGGAGACCGTCCAGTTCGACAGCTACGACCTATCCGCCGAGTTCCTCCTTCCCTACGTTCTCGAAGTGCTCACCAGCACTGCGATGGATCCCGACGACACTGAACGGAATGCCATGGAGGCGCTCGCGGACTGGGACCTCCAGAACTTCTCTGGGAGCACGGGCGCAGCCGTGTGGAACGCCACCTGGTCACACATGCTCGCACTTACGTTCAGGGATGAGCTGGTTGAGGACGAGTGGCCCGAAGGTGGATCCCGCTGGTTTGAGGTCGTTCGCGGCATGATCGACCAACCCACCGATCCCTACTGGGATAACATCACAACCGCAGCGACGGAGACGCGTGACGACATCTTGGTGTCGGCGTTCGTCGACGGTGTCGCTGAGCTCACCCAGACGATGGGTTCGGATGTTGCAGAGTGGACATGGGGCGAGATCCACGGTGCCACATTCGAGAACGCCACGATCGGGAGCTCCGGAATCGGACTCATCGATGACAGGCTCAACCGAGGCCCCTACCCAGCGAGTGGTTCCAAGTCGGTGCCGAACGCAGTCGGGTGGGATGCCACCGAGGGCTACGCCGTGGACTGGGTCCCATCGATGCGGATGCTTGTCGAACTCGGGGACCTCACCTCGTCATACGCCGTGCACACGACGGGCCAGTCTGGCCACACCGATCATCCTCACTACGACGACATGATCCCGATCTGGCTCGCCGGCGACAACGTCCCCATGCTCTGGGACCGAGGTGACATCGAAGCTGACGCAGAGGCCAGACTGATTCTCACCCCGTAGCTGCGTCAGAGCTTGCGGCTGCCGGGTCGAGGCTATACCTCGACACTGAACCGCACCGTGTGCCAACCTTCGGCGCCATTGGGGTCTGGCGGGACGGCTGCTTCGGACTGGGTGGTGCCGGTGCCATCGGTCGCTCGCACTCGTGCCGAGTGGTCGCCTTCAGCGAGGTCGGTATCGATCTTCCACTGGACCCAGGCGCTGTCCGACAGCGGCTCCGAGAGTTCTGCCTGCATCCATGGACCGTCATCGATCTGGACTTCCACCATGTCGATGCCCCGAGTGGGGGCCCAGGCAACGCCTCCGAGCGTGAACAAGCCGGGTGGGATCTGATCGCGCCGCTTGGGCCTGTCGATCCTCGACTGCGTCTTGATGGGGCCTTCCTTGGACCAGCCACGCGGCACCCAGTAGCCATCGAAGGCGTCCCACGTCGTCAACTCGATCTCGGTGATCCACTTCGTGGCTGACACGTATCCGTAGAGGCCTGGGATCACGAGCCTCGCAGGGAAGCCGTGGTTCGCTGGCAACACCTCTCGATTCATACCGAGCGCAAGGAGCGCATCCCTGCCGTCGTAGGCGAGCTCTGTCGGGAAGCCTGCAGTCCAGCCATCGATCGACCGTCCGACGATCTGATCGGCGCCCTCTCGGACCCCTGCTTCGTCGAGGAGCTTGTGCAGAGGAATGCCGGTCCACAGGGCGTTGCCGACGAGGTTGTCGCCGACCGTGTTCGACACGCACGCCAGCGTGACGTACCGCTCCACCAGGTCCATCTCGTTCAGGTCCCGATATGAGAACTCGACCTCACGATCGACGAGGCCGGTGATCTTCAACGTCCACTCGTCCGGATCAATCGAGGGCACGACCAATGCTGTGTCGATCCGATAGAAGGTCGTGTTGCCGACGACGATTGGCGCCACTCCGGCGAGGTCGAAGTCGTTCGCAGCCGTGGGGTCCAGTTGTCGCTCGACGGGTTCAGGCAGCTCGAGGGCTGCGCGTTGTGCTTCCGCCCTGCTGCGCAGCATGGCGCGCCCGACGCC
>CAJQOW010000241.1 GCA_905480055.1 uncultured Acidimicrobiia bacterium | reverse complement strand
CTTTCGCACCTCACGGTGTTTGCAGCGCCCTGCTTGCCCTCGAACCAAGCTCCCCAACTTGCCTCAACGGGCACGGAGGTTCCGTCCTTTCGCCTCACGACGATGCCCATACCGGGCCCGCGCGGAACTGGTTCCACAGCGAGCACGTCCACATCTGGCCAGCGGTGGCGGGTTGTGTGGCGCAGATTGGTCACCGTGATGCCGGACTCATCGGCGACCGCGGACAGGCCGATTGCGCGGTAGGCATACACACAGGTCGCGATCGCAAACAGGGCAAGCCCTGCCTGGAACAGCACCGCATCGATTCGAGAGATGAAGGCCATGGCCACGAAAACGGCAACGGCGGCAAGCGCGAACACCGTCACCTTGTTGGCGGTGGGTTGCTCAATCCTCACGATGGGGCGTTTGTCTGCCATGCAGGCTCAATCGTTGCTGTCTCTACCTCTTCGGCTGCAGGACGTCGATCCTGTAATTGCGAGCCCGGCGTGGATCCGGTCAGACATGCTGATCGATCAGCAGCGCATTGCCGTCAGGATCGGTGAGCGTGAAACTTGCGGGGCCGCTTGGAGAGTCTCCGCTGGTGTCGTTCTCGGGTGTGATCCCGAGGGCGGTGAGCGCCGCAGCAATATCCCGTATGTCGGTGAACTCCTCGAGGGCTTGTCCCTCCCCCGTCCATCCCGGATTGAAGGTGAGGATGTTCCCCTCGAACATGCCGTGGAAGAGTCCGATGACAGCAGGCCCGTTGACAAGTATCGACCAGGACTCGCCATCCCCACCAACCGTCGTGAAGCCAAGGTTCTCGTAGAAGGTTCTGGACGTACCGAGGTCCTCGACCGACAGGCTTACTGAGAATGCTCCGAGTTCCATGTGATCTCCCGTGGTGGCGTGCGGGCCACCGTAGCGGCCCGATATTGCTCGTCCTGACATCGAGGCGCGAGGTTCAGTGACTGTCCGTTGATACAGTGCACCCGGGAGGTACGCACGTGCAGGGTCATCTGGTCATCGCCGACATCTCGGGCTACACACAGTTTCTCACGGATAGTGAGCTCGATCACGCAAACGGCATCGTTGGGGACCTCCTGACGTCCATCATCACGGCCATTCAGGCGCCGCTCACGGTGTCTGCAATCGAGGGTGACGCCGTGTTCATGTATGGCGAGGCATCCCAGGACCTAACCGGCCAGACCATCGTTGAGTCGGTCGAACAGCTGTACACGGCATTTCGCTCCGCACTCGAGACGATGGTTCTCAACACGACCTGCCAATGTGACGCATGTGTGAACATTGCAGCGCTTGGCCTCAAGATCGTGATGCATTGTGGTGAATACGCCCTCTCGACTGTGGCTGGCATCACGACGGTGTCCGGGCCGGACGTGATCGCGGTGCATCGACTTCTCAAGAACCACATCGTTGAGGAGACCGGAATCGACGACTACCTGCTGCTCACGCAAGCCTGTGTTGACGAACTCGGCATTGAGGACATAGTTGCCTCGTGGACGCCACATGCCGAGGAGTACGAACACATCGGTGAGGTCTCCGGGTATGTCTCCTCGCTGAAGGATGTTTGGGAGCGTGCGCAACTCCAGACAGAAGTGAAGGTCACACGAAGCGAGATGTGGCTTGAGGTGAACCTGACGTCAATCGCTCCCCCGGCGGTGGTCTGGGATCACCTGATCGATGCGAGGAAGCGAGTCGGTTGGCAGGCTGCTGCTGATGCGGTCCACATTGCGCACACCCAGCTGGGCCGCATCGGAACAGGTACCGAGTTTCACTGTGCCCACGGGGACGGTGAGGTTTCGCTGTTCACGGTCATCGACATGCGGCCCCAAAGCTATGTCACGTTCATGGTGGAGTTCCTCGAGGACTCATTCCTCACGTACACCTACTACCTGATTCCTGAGGGAACGGGGACGCGCCTGAACATGCTCACGAGGCCTCCCGCCATGGCAGACGGAACCCAGCGAGACGATCTCGCAGACAAGTACAGCAGTGGCTGGGAGGCAGGGATCACGGAGAGCCTCCAGAATCTCGTGCGGATGGCAGACGCCGCCGCACCGGTAGGAACGTGACCTGGTCACACAACAAGGGCAACACGCCGCTAGCTGGGGTGACGGACAACGTCACGGGCACGTTCGACCTCGCTTCCGCCGAAGACCACGCCAGGGTGCGGACCATTGCAGACGCATTGGTCACCTCGGGTGTCGGTACCGACCAGATCAAAGCGATGAACTCGGGTGATGATGCTCCCCTCGACCTGCGACTGGCCACCAAGCTTGCACTCTCGAGACATGCGATCGAGAACGCAGGCTGGGCTGGACGTGTCGGGGTCGTGTTTGCGATGTGGGGAGAGCAACGACGACTCCGTCCCCGTTCTCCTGACAACCCGACGGGCGAGGATGCGCTCCGGGTCAAGCTGGACCAGCTCGCGTGGCTGTTCGAAGGGACGGGCATCGATTGGCGTGTCTATCCCGTCGACGACGGTGACCCAGACGACAGCGGAGCGGTTGCCATCGAGAGCGCCGCGGGGCATCCCCAGGGCACAAGGGTGACCGTTCTCCATCTTGGGCATGCCATCCCAACCAGCACTGGTCCCCTGTCTGGCCTTGCTGATGTCGACCACTCACGCAAGGGTGGCGCCATTGTCCTCGGTGCGTCAGCAGCATTGGATGACGGCTGCGACGTTGTCGTGATGACCGACGCTGACAACTCTGTGAATCTTGGCCAGACAGGTCTCCTGATTGCCTCGCACGCCCGGGGTGCAAACGTGGTGGTTGGCGATCGCAAGCATCCAGATGCGGTGTTGGTGAAGGCTGAAGCCCGGTGGGGGCCGGGCATCGTTGTGCTGAGGCACATGCAACGAATGGTTGGCAGGGCACTGTTTTCGCAAGGTCTCCGGGACACGCAGGCTGCCTTCAAGCTGTACGACAGGACATCACTCAACGACATCCTCGCCGCCCCGTCCACCTACGGCTTCGCCTT
>CAJQOW010000240.1 GCA_905480055.1 uncultured Acidimicrobiia bacterium | reverse complement strand
CGATGTGCCACCGCCCGCTCCAAACACAGCCGCCAGACCGGCGACGGAAGGAGCGTGTCAGGTGCGGTTGCAGCTGTCGAGGTTGTTCGTGTGGAGCACCGTTCGTGCGAATTTCTGCGCCGTGTAGTTCATCTCATTCGTGCCCTTCGAGCACGAGAACACACCGGTAGCAGCGGCATCTGTTCGCTCGAACCCGGCTGCGGCGCGCTTGAGCGCTTCCTCCCATGAGGCTTCGCGCAGCACTCCCTCGTCGCGAACGAGAGGTGTGGTGAGCCGTTCATATCGTTTCCCCATTTCACCTCCTTCCAGGACTGACGGCGACAGTACCAGCGTGAGCCGATCGACGGTTACGGTCGGAGGGTTCGAAGAGGCTTCGATCGTGCTGGGAAGTCCATGCGCATTGTGAGATGTTGGACTCGCCAAGCGCCGCACGCACCCGCGATGAAGAAGGGCTGGGGTCGATGGCGAGCAAGCTCAGGTTGAAGGGCATGAATGCTGTCCACCGTCTGGTCATCAAGACGTCCGGCGGCCGACTGGGTTGGCAGGGCGGCGGCATGCCTGTCCTCGAGCTCACAACGATCGGTCGCAAGTCAGGAGACCAGCGAGTCACGATGTTGTCATCACCGCTCCAGGATGGCGACACCATCGTCGTTGTGGCGCTCGGTGAGGGTGGTGTCAGGCACCCGGCGTGGTATCTCAACCTATCTGCCGATCCCAGGGTCACGGTGAGGTGGCAGGGAGCGCCGTCTCAGGAGATGATGGCCCACACTGCGAACCAACCCGATCGAGATCGGTTGTGGCCGCTTATCATCGAGTCCTTCCCGGACTTCGCCAAGTGGCAAGCGGAGGCGGGTCGGCAGTTGCCGCTCGTAGTCCTCGAACCGGTCGGGTAGCCACGGCGCCCTGTTCCTCGTCCGGTACGGTGGTGACATGGATCTGTCGTACACCTTCGATGCCGAACTCTGGCTCTCCAGCGTCGAGGGCTCATGGGTGTTTCTCACCGTGCCCGAGGACATGTCCGACGAGATCGAGGACGGCGTCCCGACCAAGGGTGGGTTCGGATCAGTCAAGGTCGAGGTAACCATCGGCGAGACATCATGGAGTACCTCGCTGTTCCCAGACTCGAAGGCCGGCGCCTACATCCTCCCGGTGAAGAAGGCCGTTCGAACCGCAGAATCAGTTGACATCGGGGACAGAGTCACGGTGACGCTGCGTCCCATAGGGAGGGAGGTTTGAGTTTTGAGTTCTGAGCCTGACTCGCCATACCGCTCAAGTCTCAAGCCGGAAGCCTTGAGCCATCAGCCTTGAGCCTTGTGCTCCAGCCCAGCACTACCTCCCGATGTCAGTCCCCCTTTCAAGGGGGACGGCAGAGGAACGCAGTGACGATGCGGGGGGATTCCAGCGCGTGAGGGGGCGCCACGTTCGTGTTCGCAGGCTCACGCGCCCCCCCCCTTGGCTCACTGCGTTCGCCAGTCCCCCCTAAAGGGAGGACTGCCAGAGTTTGGGGAAGTGCTCTTGCTCAAGGCTCACGGCCCAAGGCTCCCGGCCCAGAACTCAGAACTCAGAACTCAGAACTCAGAACTCACAACCCAAGACTCAGGACTCCTACCGACCTACACAATCCTGCGGTCGCTTGCCCATCGAGCCAACTCATGCCTATTCGACAGTTGCAGTTTGCGCAGGACCGATGACACGTGTGTCTCGACGGTCTTGACAGAAATGTTGAGTCGCCGTGCGATCTGCTTGTAGGCGTAGCCACGAGCGATCTGCCTGAGGACTTCTTGCTCGCGTGGGGTGAGGGAGTCGAGTTCCGGATCCTCGGCCACGGGAACCGAGCGGGCGAATGCATCGAGGACGAAGCCGGCAAGCGAGGGCGAGAACACGGCGTCGCCAGCCGCAACTCGGTCAATCGAATCGCTGAGCTCCGTAGGGGAGATCGACTTCGTCACATACCCGCGGGCACCGGCGCGAATCATGGCGATCACGTCTTCTGGTGCATCTGAGACCGAGAGTGCGAGAAAGCGGATGTCCGGGCTGGTTTCGAGCACGTTGCTAACCACGGAGACGCCACCGCCGCCGGGCATGTGCACGTCGACGAGGACGACGTCAGGCTTGAGCGATCGAATGTCGTCAACGGCATTGTCGACGTCATAGCTGGATCCCACTACGTCGAACCCGTCCTGGAGCTCAGCTTCGACGCCTGTGAGGAAGATGCGGTGGTCGTCCACGAGGTAGACGGTTGTCATGGGCTTCCTCCCGAGATGGTGAGATGTACTTCTGTCCCGACTCCAGTTTCGGAATCGATCTTTGCCGCTCCACCGTGTCGTTGCATTCTGCCCTTGATCGACTCGGCAACGCCCTTTCGATCTGCGTCAACGGCGTCTACATCGAACCCTCTTCCCTGATCCGTGACAAACACATCGACCTGGGTCTCGCTCGCTTCGGCAAACACAGATACACGATCTGCGCCAGAGTGCTTTGCAGCGTTCATCATTGCTTCGGTGGCGGCTCCGACGATTGCATTCTGTCGGTCGCCGTTGAGTCGGGATTCGCCAACCACGACAACGCTCACGGGGACGTCGTGGGCCTCTTCCACGCGATTGGCAGCGTCAGCCAGCCCTCCGCGCAGTGTCTGGGTGTCGGCGTTTCGTTCGTCGAAAAGCCACGATCGGAGTTCGCGTTCTTGCGACCTGGCCAGCGTGACCATCCGCTTGGGATCATCCGAACGCTGGATGAGGGCAAGGGTCTGGAGCACGGAGTCATGGAGATGCGCCGCCATGTCCGCCTTCTCCTCGGAACGTATTCGGGCCCTGCGTTCAGTGTTGAGGTCTTCGATCAGTGACCAGATCCATGGACCGGCGACGATCGCGAACCCAGCAAGCGCAAGCAGGATGGCAAGGAGGAGGACGCCGATGGTCTGCAGGCGATCCAGCGAGGAAAGCACCACGATCAGGCCACCGACCATCATCACGAGGCCAACGGCGACCAGCCACCACGATCTGCGGCCCTCGCCCGTGCCTGTGATGCCCGACAGGGAACGTTCGTAGTTGACTCCGCTGGTGTCAATGGCGATGGAGAGTCCGAAGACGACGAGTGTTGCCGGCCACACGAAGTTTCCGAACCAGATGTTCGCTGCTTGGAGCAGAAGCATCGAAGCCATGAACATGGCGCCGATACCAACCATCTGGGTGCGGGTGGCCAGGTGCGGTTCGGGTTCGTTGGTGGCTTCGTAGCTCGGGAGGATCAGGGCGGCGAGGAGGTACAGGATCAATCCGACGCCGCCGGCGAAGGTCAACGAAACGCACGCTGCACGCACGTAGATCGATCGGATACCGAGCTTGTTGGCTACGCCACCTGCGACTCCGGCGATCATGCGGTCGTCCACGGAACGCTTCACCGGCCACTCGAATGAGCGGTCGGTCGTGTCGTCGGTCTCGGTCAGGGATTGTTCAGTTGCCATGGGATCTGACGAAATGGTGTCACAGTGCGAGTTCCTCCACAACCGGGGACGACCCTGAGGCTCCCCTGACATGTAAGGATTGTGGAGGATGCTTCCCGATAGCGAGCATTGGCGGGATGTCAGAGGATGGTGACATGAACGACACGACCCACACTCGCAAACCGGCAGCCAGGCTGGAGCGTTCCCGTGAGGACCGCATCATTGCTGGCGTCTCCGGAGGCCTCGGAACCTACATGGGCGCAAACCCGTGGCTGTTCCGGCTCGCCTTCATCATCCTCGCCTTCTTCGGCGGTTTCGGCGTCCTGCTGTACATCGCAGCATGGCTCCTCGTGCCCGATCAGGGAACGAAGGATCCGATCATCTCGAAGTGGCTTGGGAACCTCGACGTGTCAGACGGCGGCACGATCTTCGGTGTCGTCCTCGTCGGGGCAGCCGGGGTGATCATCCTGGCCCAGGTTGCCAACGTTTCGAGTGTCCTGATCGTTGCGCTCGTGCTCTTCATCGTCGGTCTCCTGCTCTACCGCGGCGACCTCACGATGAAGAAGCCTGACGACGATTCATCCGAAGGAGGCGACATGCCAGCTGACGACACCATCGATTCGACCGTTGACGACTCCGTGGATGCGGCAGCCCCCATTGCGGTCGCCGACCCACCCATGTATGAGCCACCGCCACCGGAGCCGGAAGTCATGTGGGAGCCACCTCCGCCGAGGGAATCCTCATTGCTGGGGCGGATCACCGTTGCGCTCGGGCTCATCGTCCTTGCATCGATGGCACTCATCGATCTCGCTTTCGAGAGCGTGTCCATCCAGCCGGTGCACTACATCGCAACCGCCGTCGCATTTCTCGGCTTCGGCTTGGTCGTCGGCGGATGGGTCGGGAGGGCGCGATGGTTGATCATCATCGGCGTCGTTCTCCTGCCGGCACTCTGGTTCACGAGCTTCTGGCCACAGGACTTCTCATTCACAGCAGGTGAATCTCGGAACGAACCGACGCAGGTCTCCGAGGTGGAAGCGAAGTACGAACTTGGATTCGGCCAGCTGGTCATCGACCTCTCCGGCCTGTCGGCGGAGGAGCTTGGTCAGGTGGGCACCGTCGAGGCCTCGCTCGGAGTGGGTGAGATGATCGTGCGTCTACCGAACGACGTTGGTGCCCATGTCCAGGCGTCGGTGGGAGCGGGCACGATCGAAGGCGTGCCGAACGAACCGTCGGGAGTTGGTATCGACGTCACACGCGTCGTTCCACCGGAGCCGCCGGTCGTCGATCTCAAGCTCGAGGTCGGTTTTGGCGTCATCAAGATCGACGGACCCGCAGGCGTCTTCGACACCTCGTCCGAGGGCACCGTGGTCATCATTGAAGGGAGCTCATCATGAAGAAGCACGCATTTGACGCCCTGTCGTTCCTGTTCGGAGTCTTCTTCATCGTCATCGCCGGCCTCGCCGTTTGGCGGGAGGAGATCGACTGGACCGTGGGAATTTGGGTCCTCCCCGCTGCGGTCCTCGTTCTCGGCATCGGTCTGTTGGCGTCGAGCCTGCGGGCTTCGGCGACGAGCGACTGACCCGATCGCAACGAACCGATTGCTGTGAGTCAGGAAGGGGGCGGGGATTAGATCCTCGCCCCCTCCTCGCGTAAGCTGACCGAGGCCAGGGGAGACAATGACTGATTCGACCACACAAGGAAATGTGCTTGCGGTCGAGGGACTGACGAAGCGGTTCGATGATCTTCTGGCCGTGGATGATGTTGGCTTCTCGATCGGACGAGGCGAGACCTACGGGCTGCTCGGACCGAACGGCGCAGGGAAGACCACAACGATCTCGATCGTGGCTGGACTACTCGAGTCCGACGCCGGCGAAGTACACATTGATGACGAGGAGATGACAACCACGAGCGTCGCAACGAAGGCGCTCATCGGCCTCGTGCCCCAGGAGCTTGCGATCTATCCGGACCTCACCGCAAAGGAAAACCTCGAGTTCTTCGGTCGTCTGTATGGCATCCAAGGCAAGGAGCTGGCCTCCAGAGTCGGCGACGTGCTCGATGTCATCGGTCTGACTGATCGTGAAGGGGACCGTGCCAAGGAGTACTCGGGGGGCATGCAGCGAAGACTCAACATCGGTGTCGGCTTGCTCCACCGCCCAACCCTTCTCGTCCTCGATGAACCCACGGTCGGTGTGGACCCGCAATCTCGCAACGCCATCCTCGAGAGCGTCGATCGGCTTTCCACGGAGGGCATGGCTGTGCTCTACACGACGCACTACATGGAGGAGGCCGAACGTCTCTGTGACCGTGTGGGAATCATTGATGAGGGCCGGATCCAGGCCGAGGGAACGCGACGCGAACTCATCTCGCTCGTCGGCGAGGACGATCGTGTCCGGCTGACTGCTGCCGGCGATCTCGACGCGGCGGCCGACGCAATCAATGGCCTCGACGCGGTCAGGGCGTCATCGGTGCGCGACGGGGGTATCGATGTCGTCGCTGCCGAGGCGGGTACGACCCTTCCGGCGATCCTCGAGGCGGCTGGTGACCGTGGCGCACACATCACGAGTGTCGAACTGTCGGAACCCGATCTCGAGAGCGTTTTCCTCCACGTGACAGGAAAGGCGTTGCGGGACTGATGCGGGCCGCTGGCCTGATCGCTCGCAAGGATCTCACCCTGCGCATTCGTGATCGGTCGGCCTTCGTCATCGGCATCATCGCTCCGCTCGGTCTCGCGTTCATCTTCAACCTGATCCTTGGCGATGTTGACACCGGTGCTTTCACGCCGTCGTATTCCGTGACCGACCTCGACAACGGGCAGCTGAGCGTGGCGTTCGTCGGTGTGCTCGATCAGCTCGACGCCGATGGAGTCATCGAGATCGTCGAGCGTCCGTCCACCGTAGAGGAGGCCAGGGCTCTTGCCGAAGGGGACACGGTGTCGGCAGCGATCGTGATCCCTGAGGGGTTCTCGGGAGCAGCGCTCGCATCAACGGAGGCTTCCGTTCTGATCATCGCCAATCCTGACAACCCCGTACAGGTGGAGATCGCCAGGTCGATGGCAGCAGGCTTTGCCTCCGAGGTTCGCACCAGCCAGCTCGCTGTTGCCACCGCTGCTGCAGGTGCATCGCCGCCCCTGTCGCGAGAAGAGGTCGGGAGATTGGTCGGTGCGGCTTCCGAAGGGCTTCCGGAGGCGATCGTTGTCGGAGGTGTGCAGACCGACTCCAAGGAACTCGACCTCGCCACCTTCTTCGCTGCAGGCATGTCGGTGTTCTTCCTGTTCTTCACCGTTTCGTTCGGTGTGAACGGGCTCCTCGAGGAGCAACAGCAGGGGACGATACGCAGACTCGTTGCTGCGCCGATCAAGTCGACACAGATCGTCATGGGCAAGGCGATCGTCAGCTTCATCCTCGGGATCGTCTCGATGACACTGCTCATCGTCGCCTCGAGCTATCTCCTCGGCGCCAGCTGGGGCGATCCGATCGGAGTTGGCCTGCTCGTCGTGGCAGGCGTCGTATCCGCCACTGGACTCATGATGGTTGTCGCTGCTTTTGCCAAGACCCCGGAGCAAGCCGGCAACCTCCAGGCGATCCTCGCTATTGGCCTCGGCATGTTGGGAGGTATCTTCTTTCCCGGCGCCCTGGGAACCGGTTTCCTCTCGTACGTGTCCTACATCAGCCCGCACCGGTGGTTCCTCGTCGGCCTTGGAGATCTTGCAAGCGGCAACGGCGTGTCGGTGATCGTCCCATCACTCCTCGGTTTGGTTTCGTTCGGGGTCATCGCCTGGGCAGCGGCCATGGCCCGGTTCCGGACCAAGGACTTGATCGTATGAAGGCGCTCACGATCGCCTGGATCGCACTGGTGCGGTTACTGCGTGACCGATCGAACATCTTCTTCGTATTCATCCTGCCGAT
>CAJQOW010000239.1 GCA_905480055.1 uncultured Acidimicrobiia bacterium | reverse complement strand
GCCGTGCCCTGTGGATCCGCCGTAATTGACGTCCACGACAGCGAACCCCCTCGATGTCCAGTACTGGTTCTTGAGGTCGAATGAAGAGCGCGCAGCGCTCGTCGGCCCACCGTGGCTCATGACAACAAGTGGAGGCAGCTCGTCCGGGGGCCCAGTGATGGAACTGTTGGCGGGTGCGTAGAACAGCGCATGGGCCGTTCGGCCGTCCCGTGACGGGAACGAGATGGCCTGGGCCTGGGCGATGTCTCCGGCGGCCAGATCCAAGCTACGAGCACTGCGAAGAACCTCAATCACGGGATCTGAGGTGCCGAACCCGATCTGCACGACCTCTGGCTCTCTGGTGCCCATCCCTGCGATTGCCACAGCTGTATCGCCGTTTGTGCGAACGAAACTCAGCGACTTGAGGGGAAGTGCATACGTCCGCTGGCCTCCGTCATCGTGCGAGACGACACCCACCACGGCGTTCCTGCCGTCGCTCCACGAAGCGACCAGGTCGCCGTCCGGCCTTGTGAAGCCGTAGGCCGACAGTCCGAAGATCCATGCTGGGCCGCCGACCTCTCCGTCGGTCTCGAGCATCGGCGCCAAGGTGTCGACGCCGTCGACCCGATAGACGTTCCACATGTCGGTCCGGTCGGAGATCACGTGGAGCGTCCCGTGTCGACTCCACCGGGGCTGCATGACGGACTCATCGGTGCCACCCGCAACACGTCTGGCGCGATCGATTGACGCTGTCCCACCTGCGGCGTGCATATGAGCCACCCACAACTCGGTGTCGTCCCAGGGCATGTTCGGGTGGTCCCAGGCGATCCAGGCGAGCTGCTTGCCGTCCGGACTCGGTCGAGGTGCGGCAAAGAAGTCTCGACCGGTGACCAAGACCTTCGGTGCCTTGGACCCGTTCACGGGGATCGAGACAATCTCATTGACCGCTTCACCCTCTCCCGTGTGGTCCTCGCGGACACACACGATGCTCTCGCCGTCGGGGGTCACCCGTCCATCGGCGTACCGCCAGCCGGATGCGTTGGGTGGTTCGGGCGTGATGGCTTCTGGTTCGCCGCCCTTGGCCACGCGATAGAGCCGCTGGTCGGACCAATTTGCGAAGTACACCACGCCGTTGGCTGCCCACCACGCTCCTCCGCCATATTCGTGAACGCGCGTGCGAGCATTGAACGACTCGGGAAGCAGGTCGGTGAGCGACCCATCGGCATCCCTCCGGACGATCTGGGTACGACCACCCTCCTCCGGACGGAGCTCTGACCACCACACCACGTCTCCCTCCCCCCACACATCAGTGAGTGTGGCGGCTCCTTCGACGAGCATCGAGGTCGTTACGGGCGACGGCCATGAGCCGTAGGGCAGAGTACGAGTGTCTGGTGCAGTCATCTCACGATCGTAGACACATCCGCGTCCGCGAAAGATGTCGATTTCAGTCGCGTTCGCAGTCTGACTGCACCGGTCAGGACCCAGGCTCGCCGAGGGCGCGCCTGGAGTAATTGACGGGCGTGCACAATCCGGTCATGGGCGGGGTCTATGCAGGCGCCTCCAATGGGCGTAGCCTTGTCCGGGGACGTTCTGTTTCCCCGGTGGCGAGGGTGGGCAACACGATTCTGAGGTGTCTCATGCGTCGCCAACCACTTCTCCAGGTCCTGCTCCTAGCGTGTGCACTCGCTGCTGTTGGCTGCTCCTCAACAGGTTCGACGGATACGACAGCCGACTCGGCTACCGGGGCCACGACGACTGGGGCTCAAGCGGACCCTGCCGAGCCCCCTCCGGAGTCCTGGGACCTCCTATGGATCAGCAACTCAACCGGTTTCGGTGCCGCCGAACTACTCGCCGACCGCCTCGAAGCTGACCTCGGTGTCGACGTGCACGTCACCGACCATGCGGTTGGCGGTCAGCAAGCAGTGGGCATCCTCAGTCACCTCAATGGCGAGGCATCGACGGACTGGTCCGACGACATCCGAAGCGCAGAGATGATCGTTATCCACGGAGGCACAGGCGATTCTGGGGTCAAAGACGGCATTGAGGACTGCAAACTGCCATGGATCGCTGAGACATCCGATCCCGAAGTATTCACCGTCCAGGACCTCAGACCGTTCGACGAAGTGATCCATGCGATCTACGACCACATCTGGCAGATCCGGCGAAACGAACCAGTCGTCCTTCGAAGCTACGACATCTACAACTACCCACTGGCCGACTGGCGCAGGCTCGGCACGGAAGAGGTGTGCACAGGAAACTTCGAAGCGTTCTCAACGGTTATGGCAAGCACCGCTGCCCAGAATGCCGGAATCAACGCCTCCGTTCTTGATTCGATCGGAGGTATCAACCATGACGAGGATCCACGAGAGAAGGGCCTGATCGACGCCGACGGGGTCCACCCGAGTCCTAAGGGCACTGCCCTCATTGTCGACACCATCGCTTCACTCGGATACGAAACCTCGATGCCCTGACCACCCACTGCCGCAGATATCGGTACACATCGGCGAAGCGCTGAGTGTGACCGTCTGACGCAGGCGCAGAACCTCACGAAGCTCTGAGACCTCCAACGGAAGGCGCTCTCGAATTGCCCGCATTAGCCCGCGCCACACCCAGAACGTAAGAAACCCCAAGGCGTGAAATCCTTGGGGTTTCTCGTGTCGGAGAGAAGACTCGAACTTCCACGGGACTATGTCCCACTAGGCCCTCAACCTAGCGCGTCTACCAATTCCGCCACTCCGACGTGGTGGGAAGCCGGGAGTATACCCAGCGGGTCCTGAATACGATCAGGGCCGAAAGAGCCGTGTAGGGGCCTAAATGACCTGCTTGACCTCTGGGAAGTGGCATGCCACCCAGTGGTCTGGCTCGAGTTCCTGCAGCTGTGGTTCATCGACATCGCACTGGCCTTCCACGGCAATCGGGCACCTGGTGTGGAACCGGCAGCCAGACGGCGGATTCGCAGGCGATGGAATATCGCCTTCCAGCAGGATGCGATCTCGGCTGACCTCGATCGCGGGATCAGGGATCGGCACTGCGGACAGCAAGGCATGCGTGTATGGATGCATCGGGCGGTCGTACAGTGCATCGCGGTCAGCCATCTCGACCATGCGGCCCAGATACATCACGGCAACCCTGTCCGAGATGTGGCGCACCACCGACAGATCGTGGGCGATGAACAAGTAGGTGAGTCCGAACTCCGCCTGGAGGTCGTCCAGCAGGTTCAGCACCTGTGCCTGAATCGACACGTCCAGGGCAGACACGGGCTCGTCGAGCACGATGAACGATGGGTTCAGTGCAAGTGCCCGTGCGATACCGATCCTCTGACGCTGACCGCCGGAGAACTCGTGCGG
>CAJQOW010000238.1 GCA_905480055.1 uncultured Acidimicrobiia bacterium | reverse complement strand
GCCTCGAGTCGGTGCCGGTCATCGTCCGGCAATGACCCGAACAGGGCGATCGTGCTGAGGTCGACGCTCACACGGTGTCCAGATATCGGTGAACAAACGTGACGGCGATCGAGCCCTCGCCGACGGCGCTCGCTACGCGCCTGACTGCACCATCCCTGACATCGCCAGCCGCAAACACGCCCGGTTCGGAAGTCTCGAGCGCAAACGGGTCTCGATCGAGGTGCCAGTCGTCCGTGAAGCTGGTCACCTCCGCTCCGGTGTAGATGAATCCACGGGGGTTGAGAGCGATGGCGCCGCGGGCGAAGTCTGAGTGAGGGATTGCGCCCACGAAGATGAACATCGCCGAAGCTGGTCGCTCCTCCTGGCGCTCACCGTCAACCGATGCAAGGCTGACCCGCTCGACCCGTCCGTCGCCGCTCACCTCAGTGACCCTGGTTCCGGTGAGAACCTCGATGTTGTCGATGGCCGCGATCTGATCGATGAGGTATTGCGACATCTTCTCGCCGAGGTTGTCTCCTCGCACGATCATGGTGACCTTCGAGCTTGTCTTGGAGAACATGACTGCTGCCTGACCTGCCGAGTTGGCACCTCCGACAACGTATATCTCCTGATCGGCGTAGGTGGCTGCCTCCGTCGCTGCGGCGCCGTAGTAGACGCCGGCACCCTCGAACTGCTCGTAGCCCGGTACGTCGAGACGTCGAACGGTCATCCCGGATGCGATGATGAGCGACCGGCACGTCAGATCGGTTCCGTCGGATAGGTGCACTGTCTTGAGGGGCCCTGCCGCATCGATCGAGGTGACCTCCGCCGCGGTGATCAGCTCGGCTCCGAGGCGCGAGGCCTGTGAGATGGCCCTGCGGGCGAGATCGGCCCCGCTCACGCCGTTGGGAAAGCCGAGATAGTTCTCGATCCGTGAGCTCGTGCCGGCCTGTCCGCCCGGTGCCTCCCGCTCTATGAGCGCAGTCGCCAGGCCTTCGGATGCCCCGTACACCGCTGCAGCGAGCCCCGCGGGGCCTCCACCGATGATGATGAGGTCGTAGAAAGGCAAATCCGGCGAGGTATGGATGCCGACAGCTGTTCCAAGCTCTGCCTTGTCCGGATTCACGAACGCTGTGTTGTCCTCCAGTACGACGACAGGCAATTCGGCTGAGCCGGACGCTGCTGCTTCTGCTGTTGCTGCGGCTTCCGTATCCCGCTCGATGTCGAGGAACTGATAGGGGACCTCGTTCCTGGCGAGGAAGGCCTTCACCTCGTAGGTCGAAGGCGACCACGTCGTCCCGAAGACCCGGATCCCCTCGAAAGGCTTCGTGGCATTCGCCTGCCAGTCGGCGAGCACGTCATCGACGATGGGATACAGCTTGGCGTCCGCGGGCGTCCACGGCTTCAGGAGATAATGGTCGAGGCCAACCTCATTGATCGCATCGATCGCTGCATCGGTGTCCGCATAGGCCGTGAGGAGGAGTCGCTTTGCCTGGGGGAACACCTCGCGGGCTTCCTTGAGGAAGTCGGTTCCCTGCATGCCGGGCATCCGCTGGTCCGCGATGAACACCGCCACAGCCCTCCCGCGTGTGGCGAGTTCTCGCACCGTCGAAATGGCCTCCTCACCGGAAGCCGCGGCAATGATCTGGTAGTGCTCTGCGTACCGTGCACGCAGATCCCTACGGACTGCGGCGAGGACCTGAGGGTCATCGTCGACTGCAAGGATGACTGGCTTTGCCATCGTGAATACTCCAGTTACGGGCTTTGGTGCAGGAGTTGCTGACGGAGCCTACCTCTGCGGCGGTATCCACGCCCGCAGAGATTCGCTACGATCTTTGCGCTGTTGGCAAAGGATGCAATGACGAGCACATATTTGACCGTTCTCGGAGCCAGAGGCTCGATCCCGGTGTCGGGACCGGAGTTCGTTCGGTACGGAGGCAACACGTCGTCGTTTGCCGTCAGCGTGGGTGGGGTGACGGTCGCCTTCGTCGATGCAGGCACCGGCCTTGCCGCCTATCGGTCGTTCGTGGATGCACTTGCACCGTCGATCTCGCTGTTCCTCACGCACTACCACTGGGACCACATCCAGGGACTGTCCATGCTTGACGAGATGTGGAGGGGTGGATGTGACGTCCGCATCTACGGCCCTGGCGATCCCGCCCAGGTGCTCTCGGCTGCCATATCGCCGCCCTTGTTCCCGGTTGCAATCGGCGATAGCACCTCGGTCACCTTCGCACCGATGCCTGCCGAGGTGATGGTGAGCGGCGTGCGGTTCACCAGCTTCCCTCTACACCACCCCCAGGGATCAATCGGCTATCGGATCGACGGGCCGTCGCGATCGATTGCCATCGTGACCGATCACGAATCCGGCACATCCATCGACGATGCAGTCGCAGAAGCAATCGAGGGTGTTGATGTCCTGGTGCATGACGCACAGTACGTCCCGGCCGAGAGCGCGGATCACCACGGATGGGGACACTCAACGTGCAAGGACGCGTTGATCCTGGCCGACCGGGTGGGAGCCGGGGACCTTATTCTCACGAGCCATGACCCAGGGAGATCGGACGATTCGATCGACGCGATCCTTCTGGACATCCAGGAAGACTTCCCTGGAACCAAGGCAGCTGACCAAGGACTCCGGATCGACCTATGAACATCGCAGCCATACGCCCGCCCCGCCTTCAAACCGTCGAAGAAGGTGAGCGATCAGCCACCTGGCTGGAGCTCTTCTACGACCTCGTGTTCGTCGCGGTGGTCGCAGTCCTCGCCGGAAGGCTTCTCCATGACTCGTCGTGGCTCGGATGGCTCTCCTACGCGGCATACTTCGCCCTCGTGTGGTGGCTGTGGGCGAGCCATACCTTCTACGCCGACCGGTACGACACGGACGACCTCATCTACAGGCTTGTGGCCGCGATGCAGATGGTTGCGATCGCGTTTCTGGCCGCGAGCCTGTCGTCCGATGAAGTGGCAGCCTCCACCGTGGCGTTCGCCGCTGCCTATGCCGCCGCTCGAATCGTCCTGCTGGTTCTCTACGCCAGGGCCTATCGGCACGTTGCCGAGTCACGACAACTCGTCCGCGGCTACCTAATCGGATTCTCCATCGCGGCGGCCATTTGGGTCGTCTCCGTGTTCGTCCCGGAGCCCGGCAGATATTGGCTCTGGGGTATTGCCTTCGCCGTGGACCTCGCCACGCCATTCGTGATGCGGAAGGTGCAGGCCACGGTGCCGCTCGATGTATCCCACCTCCCGGAGCGCTTTGGCCTCTTCACGATCCTCGTGCTCGGCGAAACCATCGTCGCGGTGACGATCGGTCTTGGACATGTGGAGTGGCAGTGGTCGACCAGCATCACGGCAGCACTCGGCGTGCTGCTGGCAACGGGCATATGGTGGCTGCACTTCGACAACCTCGACGGGTTTGTGGTGCGCAGACGCGGTCAGAAGACCGACTGGCGGCCCACGGTCTGGATCTACAGCCACCTTCCCTTGGCCATTGGGCTTGCGATGGTTGGCGTCGGCATGGAGCATGCAATCATCGCTGCGGATGGGCACCACGACTACCACGCCGCGGACCGTTGGGTGCTCGTGGGTGGCATGGCGCTCGCGTTCGCTGCGATGTCCGTGATGAGCACGGCCTCGATTCGTGTCGACAGCGAGGTCGTCGGAAGGCGTGTCGTGATCAACCGCTCCGTCGCCACGGCTCTCATCCTCGTCGCCGGGTTCATGACGTTCATGGCGCCGGGTGTGACCGTTGCCGTGCTCCTGACCGTGTGCGCGGTTGCGATCGCGATTGATTATCTCGCGCGGTCGGTGAAGGTTGAAGCACGAGTCTGAGCCCTGAGCCTTGAGCTT
>CAJQOW010000237.1 GCA_905480055.1 uncultured Acidimicrobiia bacterium | reverse complement strand
GGCAGCGGGATGTAGATGGCGTCTACGTTGTCTGCCGCGAGCAGGGACTCATATGACCCATGGGCGTTCGGAATCCCAAGCTCACCGGCGGCCTCCTCTGCGGCAGGCAACGCGCGAGACGCAATGGCGACGACCTCGCAGTTGTCAGCTTGCTGGATGGCGGGTGTGACCTTCGCCATCCCGATGTCCGCCGTACTCAGAATCCCAAACCGCACCACTGCCATGACCGACCTCCTCTATCCCCCAATGTAGGAGAGCCTTGGGGCTGTGGGGCTTTGGAGCTTTGGAGCCCCAGAGCGGACACCAGCCGTGGGCCAGTTATGAGTCATAAGTCATGAGTTTTGAGTTCTGAGTCACAGGCCACGCGCTCTCCCCTGGCTCGGCCGGGGGAGATGCCCGGCAGGGCAGAGGGGGCCAGCCCTCGTCCGTCAGATCAGACTCGTGAGCGAACCAACCTCAGGACAGCGACAGGTTCTGAGGCTCAAGGCTCACGGCCAATGACTCAGAACTCAGAACTCAAGACTGATCAGCGTACGTCAGGACGACGGTGCCGCCGGACGACAGGGTGAGGGTGTCACCACTGACATCCCACGTATCTGCGCTCTGGAGGAGGGCCAGATATGCCTGTTCCTGGTCCATGGTGCCCTCAGGCTGTTCGCAGAACATCAGCGTCGAACCTGCTGGGCCAATTTCGATGGCGTCGCCGTCCGTCGCATAACTGGCGAAATAGTTGTTGCATCCGGCGGACCCTGCGACTTGACCATCCTCAAACGTCGCAGTGAGCTGCGTGCCTTCGACGGGGGCGGTGGCGCTGCCATCGGTGTTGATCTCAGTCACAACCCAGGTTGGCCCCTCGAGGTCGCCACTGTTGGAGATGGCATACGCCATCAGCACCCCGAAGCCAACCACCGCAAGGGCGATGGCTCCGTACTTGATCCAGTCTTCCTGATGCATGGTTTCGACTCCCATCGGAACGGCTTAACCAAGACAGGGTACGGCGGATGCCGATTCCCCGACAACGCGACAGTGGGGCCCCGAAGGGCCCCACTGATAGTCGATTTCGGATCAGGTGCTACGGGAGCAGCACTGCATCGATGACGTGGATGACGCCGTTGCTGGCGACAACGTCTGCCTGGATGACCGTTGCGCTCTCGTTGATGACGACTGCGCCGTCAACAACCTCGACACTCAGCGTCGAACCTTCGAGAAGGGTCGGCAGCTCAGGGATCGGAGCCGCTGCCACCACATCAGCAGCAAGGAAGACTCCAGGTGCAACGTGGTAGAGCAGGATGTTGGTCAGGTCGGGGCTGGCGAGCAACTCCTCAGCGGTGAGACCCAGGGCCTCGAGTGCGTCGGCGAAAGCTTCGTCAGTTGGTGCGAACACCGTCAGCTCCTGAGCAGGATCGCTCAGCGCTTCGAGGACGGCCGGGTCGGCTGCCTGGACAGCTGCGAGCAAGATCGTGAACTCCGCAGGATCTCCTGAGGCAAGCTCAACAACGATCTCTGCGATCGTCGGGTCGTCCATTGCTTCGGTGGTCGTCGTCGTCTCCGGAACGGTCGTGGTTGTCTCTTCAGGAGCTGCCACACCAAGTGCCTGGGCAATGGTCGGGGGCAGGAGAACCTGGTTGATGACGTGCACGATGCCGTTGTCAGCTGCGAGGTCCGCAGAAACGACTTCCGAAGTCTCGTTGATGAAGATCGTGCCGTTGTCGACAGAGATCAGGATCTCTTCACCCTGAACAGTCGCGGCAGTCGAACCATCGAGTGCTGCAACGGCTGAGCTGTCAGCTGCTGCACCAAGGACGTGATACAGAAGGATCTGCGTCAGCGTCTCGGTGTCGGCGAGGAGTTCCTCAGCAGTGATGCCAAGAGCCTCGAACGCTGCTTCAAACGCTGCATCAGTTGGTGCGAGGACCGTGAATGGACCTTCGCCTTCCAAGGTCTCACCAAGACCGGCAGCATCGATGGCTGCGATCAGAGTGGAGAACTGTCCGGCCTCGACGGCCAGATCAAGAACAGTCGTATCGACCATCTCTTCTTCGGCTGGAGCTGCTGTGGTAGTGGTCGTGTCTTCCGTGTCGCTCGAACAGGCCGCAACAATCAGTGCGAACACTGCAACCAGAGCTATGAGTGAGAATCGCTTTTTCATTCTCGTTTCCTTTCTCGTTTGTGTCTGCAGTGCAGACGGTCGAGATACGGAACAGAACGCGAACGCGGATGTGATTAGTAGTAAAAATCTCGAGCGCTCCGAAACGCAGTGCAGGCGGCGCTACGCGTCCTGCGGCCCGGGTCCGCCTGGCAGCTCGGAATTGTCGGCGTCAGGTGCCGTGCGGTTCTCATCGACCCACGTCTCCGCATCGGCCATCGCCTCGCGCATCTCCCTGCCAACCCAGTCGTCCCCTGGGTAGAGGTTGTCGGTGCCGACGACGTCTGCGAGACCTGTCACAACCATCTGATCCATGACGCGAGGGCGGATCGACATCAGGATGAGTCGACTCTCGGCCATGCTCAGCGCCTCGGAGTAGCGCTCCAGGAGATCCATGAACGTGCTGCCGAGGTCGTCATAGCCGCGTAGCCGGAGAATGACTACCGAGTTGTCAGTCTCGCTTGTGACGTCGGGGAGGAGATCCTCGAAGGCAGCTGCAGAAGCGAAGAAGATGCCCCCATACGGTTGCAGCAGGAGGACCTGGTTCTGACCCACCTCGTCTGGTGGATCAACTTCCTTGAAGTCACCGTCCTTGATGATCCGCTGCTTCACCTTCACGGCTGATGAGCTGCGAATGATGTATAAGACCATCGAAATGGCCACGCCCACGAGCACGGCGTATTGCAGCGGCATCACGATCGTGAGCACGAGCGTGATCATCATCACGGCGCGCTGCACGGTTCCGGTCTTCCAGACGGAAACGATGTCCGCAGGCTTGATCGATCGGAAGCCGACGATGATCAGCAATGCCGCAAGCGCAGGCATCGCTATGTATCCCACCGCCGTGGCGAAGAAGATGATGGTGACCGCCATCACAAGACCGGCGATGATCTTGGCCATGTTCGTGCGCATGCCGCCTTCGGTGATCAGGGCCGTGGCCGATGCCGACCCACCCACTGGCATCCCACGAAAGATGCCCGATACAACGTTCCCCATGCCCTGACCAAAGAAGTCCTTCGAGGCATCCGGGTACTCGCCATCGGGGTTCGCAACGCTTGCACTGATACCCGCGCCTTGAACCAGACCCACGAACGCAAGAGCAATCGCTGGGATGATCAGGTCTGGAACCGCGGACAGCAACGGCAAGGCAGGAACCGGGAGGCCGCTCGGGATCTCCGTGATGTCGTTGAGCTGGAGGACATTCCACGACAGCAGCGGAACCAGGGCGCTACCGATGATGATCGCCACGACCATGCCCAGTGCACCAAGCTTGGTGCGCTCAAGAATCAGGATGAGGGCGATCGTGATGCACCCGATAGCGACCGTGTACCAGTCGAGTTGAAACGGGCTGAGGAGCGTATCGATCGTCCTCGTGACCCGGTTGGAGGCATCTGACTCGTACCCCGTAAAATTCTCGAGCTGACCAAGGATGATGTTGATGCCCACGGC
>CAJQOW010000236.1 GCA_905480055.1 uncultured Acidimicrobiia bacterium | reverse complement strand
CGAACGGAGCCGGCAAGAGCACCTTCGTGAAGGTCCTGTCCGGTGTCATCGGTAGGGATGCCGGCTTGGTCTCGATTGACGCCGAGCTCATCTCATTCACCGTGCCAAGCGATGCTGCTGCTGCGGGGGTCGCAACGGTGTACCAGGACCCCGCGCTGATTCCCGACCTCTCCCTGGACCAAAACCTCACCATTTCTGGCCTCAAACGCGAAGACGTAGAACCGTGGCTCGAACGCCTGCAACTCGGCGGATTCGACTTCGGACTCCTGGTCCGCGACGTCCCCCTTGCAACGCTGCGGCTCATCGACCTCGCTCGGGCACTCGCCCTCGACCCCCGCCTCCTCATGCTCGACGAAATCACGGCTGCGCTCACACCGGAGCAAGCCGACCTCGTGTTCGACGTCATGAACGAATGGAAGGCAATGAACCGGTCGGTGCTGTTCATATCCCATCGACTCGGTGAGGTGTTGTCGATCTGTGACACCGCCACCATTCTGCGCAATGGACGCGACGTGGCGAACCTGAGCCTCGACGGAGTGGAAGAGGCCGAACTGGTCTCGGCAATGCTCGGCGAGGAACTCGCGAGCGGCGCACCCGCGGCGAGTGAGGCTGCCGATCTGGAGTCTGCCGTCGCCGATGACTCCGATGTTGTGCTCGAAGCAGACGATCTCCACTTCCGCGAGAAGGTCAACGGCATCTCCTTCAAGCTCGCCCGAGGCGAGGTGCTTGGACTCACCGCTCTCGAGGGGCAAGGTCAGGACGAGCTGTTTGCACTGCTCTCTGGCGATCATCGGCCAACCACGGGCGAGATCCTCGTCAATGGCGAACCCATGCACGCACGGTCTCCGTACAACGCGATCCGCGACGGACTCGTGTACGTACCGGCTGATAGGCAAGAAGCCCTTCTTCCCCAAAGGTCAGTCAGAGAGAACATTGCGCTTCCGTTGTACAACCGCATCGCCCGATGGTTCTCATTGCGCCGCGACGAAGGCACGCGGGTCGATCGTGCAATTGACCGCCTCGATATCGACACCAGGGCTGCCAGTCAGGTCCAACGGCTGTCAGGCGGAAACCGACAGAAGGTCACGATTGGTCGCTGGTTGATCGAGGATTTCGAGGTGCTCCTGTGCTTCGACCCAACTCGGGGTATCGACATCCAGACCAAGGCTCAGATCTACGACCTCCTCAGGGAAGTCGCACGGAACGGTGCGGCGGTGCTTCTCTACTCAAGCGAACTGAGGGAGATCCCGCTGGTGTGCGATCGCGTGCTGGTCATGTATGACGGCGCGATTGTCCACGAACAGGGTGCGGCCACCGCAACAGAAGAGGTGCTGCTCACGGCGGCTCATGGACTCGAAGGAGCGAACCCGTGACCGCGACCGCTCCAACGACCGAATCGGGAACCCGTTCGCTCATGTGGCGACGGTGGGTGCAGCGTCACGGCTGGACGGTCGGCATCTGGATTCTCCTCGTCGTCCTCGTGGCTTGGTACACCACGCTGATTCCCCGTTTCGGCAGCTTCCAGGCATCAACCATCCTCACCGGTGGAACGGCCTGGATCATGCTGGGCATCGCCCAGGCAGTTGTGGTCATCGCCGGTGGACTCGACCTCGGCGTGGGCGGCATGCTGGTGCTGTCGAGCGTCACTGCAGCGCAATTCATGGATGGCCAGCCGTTCGGCGTGGTCATTGTCATCGCAATCCTGATCATCATTGCCGCGGCAGTGCTGAATGGCTTCGTCGGATGGATCATCACGGTCTCGAAGATCCCTGACATCGTCGTCACGCTCGGATCGCTCTACATCTACCAGGGCATAGCCCTGATGGTGCTCCCCAAGGTCGGTGGGGGAACGACGGGAACGTTCCGTTGGATGTTCACAGGGTCGGAGAACGGGATCGGCTCAAATCCGTGGCCAGCCCTCGTCGTGATTCTGATCCCCACCGTCATCGTCGCGTGGTGGCTTGGCAAGACGAGGAGCGGTCTGTCGCTCTATGCCGTAGGAAGCGACCCGACCGCTGCATTCCTTTCCGGCGTGCGCGATGGCCGGACCAAGATCATCGCCTTCGCCGTTGCAGGCGCGTTCGCTGCGTTGGCGGGATTCTCCTCGGTCAGTATCTCTGGTGTCGGAAACCCGACGACTGACGGTGGCGTACTCACGCTGAATGCGGTCGCAGCCATCGTGCTCGGAGGCGTCGCCCTCACCGGCGGCATCGGGTCAGTGATCGCTGTCGTACCAGCTGCGATGATCCTGTTCTTCTTCAATCCGATCCTGAGCGCCTTGGGCATCGATCCGAACCGCGCTCAGGTTCTCCAAGGCGTCCTCATCGTTGTGGTGATGATGGTGGCCGGCCTCCTCGAGTGGCGGAGGATTCGCAGAACATGAGTGACACAACCACCGTCGTCGTCGGAGAGAATCCCGACCCAAACCCCAGCAAGCCATCACTTGCGCGCCGATTGGGTGCTCGTCCGCAACTGGCTTTGATCGGGGTGCTGATTGTCCTGATCATCGTGACCTGGATCGTCGAACCCAACTACCTGTCCATTGCCGGCCTGCGGAACTCGCTCATCTGGGCCATTCCGATTGGCATCCTTGCGGCGGGACAGACCGTCCTGATGCTCACCGGCGGCATCGACCTCTCGATTGCCATGATCGCCACGGCCTCGGCATACGTCACCGCGAACCAGTCAGCGAACGGCACGGCATTCGCCATCGTCATCGGTCTGCTTGTCGGCCTCATCGCAGGCAGCGTCAACGGCATCGGCGTCGGTGTGTTCCGGGTCAATCCCCTCATCATGACGCTGGCGATGGCGGGCATCCTGCTTGGTCTGTTCAGTGGATGGGCAACCACCATCTTTGCGGGCTCGACACAGATGAACCAGTTCATGCGAACGCTCGGTGGTGGGAACTTCTTCGGAGGCAGGGTTCCCTGGGCTGCTGTCGTATGGGCGATTGTTGCCGTCGGCGTCGTCCTGTTGCTGCGGAAGACCGGATTCGGCAGGAACCTCTATGCCCTCGGTGACAACGCCGTTGCCTCCAGGCTTTCGGGCATTCGCGCCTGGCAGGTGCTGATTGCCGCATATGCGCTCAGCGGAGTCCTCGGATCCGTTGCGGGTCTGCTGGTTGGTGGCCGCGTCGGCGCCGTCGACCTTCAGTTGGTCGGGTTCCTGCTGCTTCCGTCGGTTGCCGCAGCGGTGATCGGCGGAACGTCGATCTTCGGCGGTATCGGCACGTATACCGGCACGATTCTTGGTGCGTTGATCCTCGGCGTGCTGCAGTCCCTTCTTACCTTTCTCGGTGCTGGACAGGGCGTACAGCAGCTGTTGTACGGCACGATCATCATCAGCCTGTCCTGGATGTACACGAAGCTGGCATCGACGCAATGAAGGAGGCGTAGACGTGCGTTTTCGCGACATACGTGCGGGAGTCGTTGGAGTTGGATTCATCGGAGTTGCCCACGTCGAGGCGCTGCGTCGCATCGGCGTGCATGTGGTCGGCGTCGTCGGTTCGTCACCAGAGCGCGCACGAGCAAAAGCAGAGGCTGCGCACCTCCCTGCCGTATACGACAACCTCGAAGCGATGGCCGCCGATCCGGACATCAATGTCGTGCACGTCGCAAGCCCGAACCACGTGCATGCTGATCAGGTGCGCCTGTTGTTGGATGCGGGGAAGCATGTCGTGTGCGAGAAGCCCCTCGCGCTCACGTCACAGGACACCGCTGACCTCGTCGCACGTGCCGATGCGTCTGGGCTCGTGAATGCGGTGTGTTTCAATCTCAGGTTCTATCCGAACTGCCATCAGGCGATGGCGATGGTGCAATCGGGAGAGGTCGGCGAGCCTCGCCTCATCACCGGCAGCTATCTCCAGGACTGGCTGCTGCTCGAGACCGACTGGAACTGGCGACTGGTGCCGGAGCAGGCAGGCGGCCTCAGAGCCGTGGCGGACATTGGGTCACATTGGCTCGACCTCGCCCAGTTCGTCACGGGCAAGCGGGTGACCAGAGTCATGGCAGACCTCCACACGTTCGTCGATGTGCGCAAACACCCAGAGGGACCGGTGGAGACATTCGCCAGCGAGGCTGGCGATCGCGAACTCATCGAAGAACAGATGACGAGCGACGATGCTGCGAGCATCATGCTCTCGTTCGAGGACGGAGCTCGAGGGCTCGTCGCCGTGTCGCAGGTGAGCGCAGGACGCAAGAACAGCGTCTCGATCGAGGTCGACGGTTCACAATCCGCCCTCTCCTGGTTCTCCGAGAACCCGGACCATCTGTGGGTGGGCCATCGCGGACGACCAAACGAAATCGTCCAGAGAGATCCCTCGCTGGCACATCCCGAGGCTGCTCGTGTCACCGGGTATCCCGGAGGCCACGTCGAGGGCTATCCCGACACCTTCAGGGCACTGTTCAAGGAGGTATACGAGGACGTTGCACGAGGTGGCCCATCTGCGAATCCGACCTACCCAACGTTTGCCGATGGCCACGACATCCTGCTGGTTACTGAGGCCATCGCCCGAAGCTCAGAGGAAGAACGCTGGATCACTGTCCAGAGATGAGGAAGGAGACACAATGAAACTTGGATTGCTCACGGCACCTTTCCCCGAGACATCCCTGGCTGAAATTGCGGACTGGAGCGTCGCCAACGGCTTCTCCATGCTCGAGGTGTGTTGCTGGCCGAGCGACGAGGGCTCGACCAGGCGCTATGGCGGGATCTGCCACATCGACGTCGATGGCATGACCCAGAAGGGCGCAGACGAGATCGTTGCGGACCTCGCAGCGCGCGGCGTTGGCATCTCAGGGCTCGGGTATTACCCGAATCCGCTGCATCCGGACGCTGACCATCGCCAGGCGGTGAGCGACCACCTCAAGAAGGTCATCACCGCAGCGTCGCTGATGGGTGTACCGGTCGTCAACACCTTCATTGGTGCGGACCAAACGAAGACCCAGGCAGAGAATTGGGAGGCGGCCAAGGCCATTTGGCATCCGATTGTTGACCATGCGAAGGAAGCAGGGGTGAAGATCGCGATCGAGAACTGTCCGATGATCTTCTCGAACGATGAGTGGCCATCCGGTAACAACCTCGCCTACTCCCCTGCAATGTGGCGGACGATGTTCGAAGAGTTCGGCCCGACCGTCGGACTCAACCTCGACCCGTCCCACCTCATCTGGCAGATGATCGATGTCGGAGCCGTTATCGACGAGTTTGGCGACCGGGTCTACCACATCCATGCAAAGGATCTCGAGATCGACATGGCCGGTCTCTACGATCATGGCATCCTGTCGCTCGGCATGGGTTGGCAGGTTCCGAGGCTTCCGGGACTCGGCGATGTCGACTGGCAGGAGTTCTTCTCCGCGTTGTACCGAACTGGGTATGACGGTGTCATCTGTGTCGAGCATGAGGATCGGAAGTTTGAGGGCACCGACGAGCTGGTGAAGCGAGGCTTCCTGCTTGCGCGGAATGTCCTCGCTCCGTACGTCGTGTGATGTGATGGGCATCCCCCACGTCGGCTCGTATGACGTGGTCGTCGTGGGGTCCGGAGCGGCCGGGTCACCAGCGGCGATCGCGGCGGCGCGCACCGGGGCATCGACGCTGCTGATCGAGAAGCTCCCGTTCCTCGGCGGAAACTCCACGGCTGTTCTGGACACGTTCTATGGCTTCTACACCCCAGGAAGCCGCGAGCGGAAGGTGGTCGGGGGCATCGGTGACGAGGTCGTTCGAGGTCTCGAGCAGCACGGTCCTGTGCTCCGCCGTCCCAACACTTACGGAGCCGGGACGGGGGTCACCTATGTGGCAGACCACCTGAAGGTGGTCTGGGAGCACCTTGTTCTGACGTCAGGCGCAGACGTCCTGCTGCATGCGTTCGTACAGGATGTTGTGGTTGACGACGGCCGCATCTCTGAACTGGTTGTTGCTACAAAGGCCGGTCTCGCCCGATACTCGGCGGGGGTCGTCGTGGACGCCTCCGGTGATGCGGACGTGTGCTTCCAGGCAGGCTTCGGGTTCGAGCTAGCGGGGCAGATCGCCCCGGCCCAGACGCTCACCACCACCTTTCGCATGATCAATGTCGACCATCAGGCACGTGGTGCCATGTCCAAGGACGAGCTCCATGGACTGATGGCAGACGCCGCCGAATCTGGGGACTACCAGCTGCCGCGTCGGGAGGGATCTGACCACATCACGCCGATCGACGGCATGACCGCAACGGTGATGACGCGTCTCGACCAGGTTGAGGACGGGCCAAACGGAGTGCGCAATGCGACCGATCCGGCAATCCTGACGCGTGCCGAGATCGAGGGTCGAAAGCAGGCGTTGGAGTACGCCAGATTCCTCATCGACAAGGTTCCTGGATACGCGGGCGCCAGCCTGGTTGGCCTCGGCTCGCAGATCGGGCTTCGTGAGACGCGACGGGTCTTCGGGGACTATCGCATCAGCAGGGACGATGTTGTCACGGCCACGCAGTTCGATGACCAGATTGGCCTGTGCGGTGCACCGATTGAGGACCATCACGGTAAGGGAGATACGGGGACCACCTGGGTGTACCTCCCTGATGGCGAAGTGGTCGGCATACCACTGCGCACCTTGATCGCCCGCGACGGTGTCAACACACTCATCGCCGGCCGCTGCTTCTCCGCCGAGCATGATGCCCAGGCGTCGATACGGTCGATGGCCCAGTGCATGGCGATGGGCCAGGCTGCGGGTACGAACGCGGCTTTGGCCACCGGGTTCGGTGGAGACGTCAGGAGCGTTCCGTTCGGTGATCTCGCTGGAACGCTGGAGGCGAATGACGCCATCCTGTCCCTCG
>CAJQOW010000235.1 GCA_905480055.1 uncultured Acidimicrobiia bacterium | reverse complement strand
GCCGCTCGCCGAAATCATGGGCCGGGTGATCGAGCTTGCGCCGGAGGCGACCAACTGTTCGGCGCCGGATACCGGCAACATGGAAGTCCTCCACATGTTCGGCACCCCGGAGCAGAAGGAGCGGTGGCTCATCCCGCTGATCGACGGGGAGATCCGTTCGAACTTCGGGATGACGGAGCCCGCAGTCGCATCGTCAGATCCTCGCAACCTCGAGTGTTCGATCAGCGCAGATGGGGACGACTACATCGTCTCCGGCACAAAGTGGTGGTCGACCGGAGCGGTGACGAAGGACTCCAAGGTTGCGATCGTCATGGGTGTCACGAATCCTGATGCTCCGCCAAAGGCGAGATACTCGATGATCCTCGTGCCGATGGATGCCGAGGGTGTGGAGGTCGTTCGTGATGTACCGGTGTTCGGGTACCACCACCGTGGAGGCCATGCCGAGGTCCGGTACAACGACGTCAGGGTGCCGGCGACCAACCTCATTTCTGGCCCGGGTGAGGGCTACATGATTGCCCAGGCTCGACTCGGACCAGGTCGCATCCATCACTGCATGCGTGCCATCGGCCAGGCCGAGCGGGCGTTGGGAATGATGATCGAACGCGCCAAGTCCCGCGAGGCCTTTGGCAAGCGGGTCGCCGACCAGGGTGTCGTCCAGGACTGGATTGCCCAGAGCCGTTGGAAGATCGATCAGGCCAGGCTCCTTGTGCTGCACACGGCGTGGCTGATCGATACGAAGGGCAACCGGGCAGCGACACGCGATGTCTCTGCCATCAAGGTTGTTGCACCACAAACCGCGCTCTGGGTGATCGACAAGGCCATCCAGGTGCACGGCGGCCTCGGCGTCAGCAACGACACGCCCCTTGCGGGCATGTGGGCAAACATGCGCACCCTCCGCATCGCCGACGGCCCGGACGAGGTCCACACCATGGTCGTAGCCCGCCGCGAAATCGGTCGAGACTGAGAACTGAACGTCTTCGACGTTCAGTTGTACAAGGTCACACGTAGTACGTCATACGTATGACGTACTACTGCGAAGCTCGCTTCGCTTCAACCGAACAACGCTCGCCAGAAGCGGGCGAGCATGCCGGTTCCGTTCGGTGCGGGGAGGCCGGCGAGCACCGCATCGAGATGGTCGGGGGGAAGGTCGCCCATCAGGACGTAGTGGTGGTCGCCTTGCGTCCACTGCACCCTGACATCGCCGGCCGTGTGTGCGGCTTCGTAGACACCGGAGGACGCGATCAGGGCGGTCGCGTCGTCAAATCCGCCGATGTTGGTGCCTGCCGGCAGCGCAAACAGCGAGAAGGAGAAGAGGCCATCGGAGTAGAACCCCTGCTCTGATTGGTCTCCGGGACCGGGGAACACATCGACCAGGACGTATCCGGCCACGTCTGCGGGTACGACGGCGGAGTCGGCGTGCATCACCACTTCGTATGGCACCACGGTGGGATCTGAGGACCACTCGTAGGTACGGTGCGGGTAGAAGTCCGAAAGCGACACCGTGCGGTAGGTCCTGCCCTCGCTGTCGTAGATGTAGGTGATCAGTGGTGCACCGGTTCGGTCGTCCACAATCATGTGGGCCCGCGTGAGATCACCTTCGAGGATGGGAAAGATCGTGCAGGAACGTCGCATGTGCGAGCAGGATGTGATCTCGCCGACCTCGTATCGATCCGTCTGGATGGTCTCAGCGTTCGCCATGAAGGCGATCCCTTCGGCGGCCTCACCCATGCGTGCGGTGCGGCCGTTGCCGACCATGGACCAGGTCTCGTCCACCCGGATCATCTCGGCGCCCTTGGCATGCTCAACGCGCTCTCTGGTGAGCTGGGTTTCGTTTCCCCACACCGACACCGTGAGCCTGGTCGCCGTATACGTGCTGTTGCGCGCCCGGTCGAGCACGTCGGCCACGTCGTCTGCCATGGCCAATGGAGCGCCAATGGTCATGGCGACGGCCAAGGTGGTGCCGACCACCGCAGAACGGCGCAGAATCCTCGTCATGGACTCGAAATCTCGATTCCCGTCGCTCCACCGGGGACAGAGGCGACGGCAGCGTGCCTCGTCTGGAGATCGGCGACATCAATGGCCACCGGCTCCGAGCCTCCACCGAAGCCGACGGTGAAGGCAAGAGCCGCAGCGGCAACTCCTCCAGCGGCAGCGGCAGCTGGCCAGACCATGCGACGACGGCGCTGCTCTCGTTCGGCCCGCTTCACTTCCAAGAAGACAGGGGTCTCGAGCCCGGGCAGGGCCCGAACGGCGGTACGGGACCGGTCCAGATCCGCCAGCTCGGCCCGACACTCCGAGCACGCGCCGAGATGGGAAACCACGTTGGGCATTTCGAGGGTGGTGAGTTCGCCGTCGAGGTAGGCAGACAGCTCCTCGCCGAGATGGCCACCGGGGATCAGCGAGAGAGGGACATGAAGTGTCGGGAGGGTGCGGATGGCCCGCCGCGCCTCCTGCAGCCTCCTGAATTCTGCGATCGCATCGAGGTCGTTCTCGAGCAGGACAACTACTTCGTCGAGCTCCGCCGGCACAAGTTCGCCATCCAGATAGCACGACAGCAACATGGATGTACGGTCGTCCGAAGACATCACACCGGCCATGTCAGCATTCCTCTCAGCATCGAGCGGCCACGGTGAATGCGTGATCGGACGGTTCCGACGGGCACATCCGTGGCAATGGAAATCTCTTCGTAGGTGAGACCGACCACGTCACACAGGACAACGGCCTCACGGAAGTCATACGGAAGCTTAAGGAGCGCACTCTGTACGTCATCGGAGAGGCGAACCGATGCCAATACCTCGTCCGGTGACGGAGATGCGCCAAGGGCCACATGGTCCCCTTCCGGAAGTGGCGTGGTGGGTCGACGCTTCTTCTTGCGGACTCCGTCGAGGAACGCATTGCGCGTGCTACGCCACAGCCAGCCCTCGAAACTGCCTGGCGTGTAGTTGTCGAGGCCCTTGCGCACCCTGAGGAGGACGTCCTGGACCAAGTCGGCGGCGTCGTCCGGATCGCCCGTGAGGCGATAGGCAAACGTGTAGATCTTTCGCCCATATCGCTGGGCGACGTCTTCCCACGTCAGGGTTGGTTGTTCGGCCATGGTCCCCATCTCGTTCGGATAACGCCGTGGGGCGTGTTCAAGTTCCGAAAAAC
>CAJQOW010000234.1 GCA_905480055.1 uncultured Acidimicrobiia bacterium | reverse complement strand
CTCCGGAACATCGATCGATGTCGGACACGCCCGGATGCACGGCGCATCCCAGCACATCAAGCACCGATGTGCCTCCGAGAGCGCTTCGTCCCGCGTCATCGTCGCTGCGGGATCGAGCCCCGCGCGTTCAGCCGTTCCTGATTGACTCATACCCATTCCATCCTTCCCTCATCGCCGCACGGCGGCGTGGTGCCTACTCGCCGCCTTCCGTGAGCTCAATCTCCTTCGGCTGCCAGCCGCTACCGACCACGTCGACGCCCTCGTCGGTCAGGTTCTTGTTGGCCTCGGTAGCGATATCGGTGATATATGCCCCGTCAGTGGGTGGCGCCTGGAGAATCCCCTCAGACACGGACACCTCGACGGTCTGGGCCCACAGTGCATCATCCATGATGCCGACACCCTGTGGCGATGGCCAGATGAGATTGTTGATCTCATTCAGCATCCACTCCTGATGCGAACGCCCAAGCGTCGGGCCAGCGGCAAGCACGATGTCGACGCACGAGTCGAAGTTGTCTCGGCAGTAGATCCAGCCGAGCAGCGAGGCTTCGACGAACTTGACGGCAGACTCGCGATAGGCGGAGTCACTTTCGAGCTTGTCAGCATCGGCCCAGATGGCGTCCTGGAGCATTGCGGTTCCGACGTCATTCCAGTTGACGACTGCCAGATCCTCTGGCTGGTAAAGCTCACCGGTCTCTGGGTTCACTGTTTCGAGGACCTGGGCGTACTCGTTGTAGATCATCGCCTGAGCCGCGTCGATCTCACCATTGAGTAGGGCCAGCATGTCGAACTGCTGTTGGACGAGCTCGACGTCGGAGTCAGGGTCCAAGCCGGCTGATCGAAGACCTGCGAGGAGCTCGAATTCGTTTCCAAAGCCCCAATTGCCGACCGTCTTGCCCGCAAGGTCCGACACTGAGTTGATGCCCGAGTCGGCGAACGCGACCTGCAACGTTGCAGAACGCTGGAACACCTGGGCAATGTCCGTGATGTTCAGGCCTTCCTCACGAGGCACAAGACCGCGTGGCACCCACGAGATTGCGAAGTCTGCTTCGCCGCTGTCGAGCACGACTGCGGGGACGATGTCAACGCCACCCTCGAGAATCTCGACGGCAAGGCCGACGTCTTCGTAGTACCCCTGGTCGAGTGCCGCGTAGTACCCGGCAAACTGCGCTTGCGTGAACCACTGCATCTGCAACTTGATGGGTACGAGCTCCTCCGAGCTGCTGTCATCCGAGCTACAGGCCGCAACGACCATTGCAAACACAGCCAACAAGATCAACCAGCGTGTCCCCGTACGTTTCTTCCCTCTATGCATGGAGTCTCCCTTTCTTGCTACTCCCACCGGTCGTGTCAACCGGTTGTGCTGACCGATGACATCCATGGCATGGACATCCGTTCGATCGCACCTGCCACGAGATACAGAAGAATGCCCAGGATGCTTCCGGCGAGCACTGCCGCCCACGCCTCCGGGTATCTCGTAAGACCTGCGTTCTGGACAATAAGCGGACCGAGCGCATCCTGCCGGCCGCCGAAGTACTCGGCGACGATCGCACCGATAACAGCGAGCGAAGCGCCGATCTTGAGGGCGGTGAAGAAGTACGGCATCGCGTTCGGGAACCTCACCTCGCGGGTTATCTCCCAACGGGAGGCCGCATACGACCGCATCAACTCGTGCTCGGTCGCATCAATCGAGGTCAGACCCCTGGTGGTGTTGATGAAGATCGGGAAGAACACGAGGATCACGACAATCGCCTGATTCGACACGGGAGACAACAATCCGAACCATGCGTTGAAGATCGGAGCCAACGCGATGATGGGGATGGCGTTCAGCATGATGCTCAGCGGCGTCAGCGTCTCGTTGGCGATCCTGAACCGGGACACCGCCAGCGCCCAGGCAAGCCCGAGGATGACGCCGCCGATCAGCCCCGTGATCACGATGAAGCCAGTGTTGAGCGTTGCCGTCCAGATGTCGCCGGCGTTGTCGACAAATGCGCCCAGGATCTCACTGGGCGCCGGGAGCACGAACCCCTCCGGCTGGATGACCCGCATGGCGAGCTCCCAGAGCAGCAAGCCACCTACGCCCAGGATGATTGCGGGCGCAGATGCCGACAGGAACTTCGATGTCATGCCTGAAGCTCCTCGAATCGAAGCGCTTCCCTGACCTCTGCCACCTTCTCGAAGAAGCGAGGGTCCTCGCGCGTTTCGAACACACGCTCACCGAGGTCGACAGCGATGTCCGATGCGATGCGACCCGGCCGTGGTGACATGACGATCACTCGCTGCGAGAGGTACACCGCCTCGGGGATCGAGTGCGTGACGAACACAATGGTCTTGCCCGTCCTGCTCCAGATGTCGAGCAGTTCGTCCTGCATGTGTTCCCTGGTCATCTCATCGAGGGCCCCGAACGGTTCGTCCATCAAGAGCAACGACGGCCGAAACGACAGCGACCGAGCGATCGCGACGCGCTGCCGCATACCCCCAGAGAGCTCGCTCGGATAGTGATCGCCGAAGTCGGGCAGTTTGATCAGCTCCAGGAGCTCCTGGGAGCGGTCCTTCCGGTCCTGCTTCGACCATCCCATCAGTTCGAGTGGGAGTTCGATGTTCTGGGAGATCGTCCTCCACTTGAACAGCCACGAGTGCTGGAACGCCATCCCGTAGTCGCGATCGGAACGGGCTTCATTCGCTGATTTGCCGTTGATCAGCACCTCCCCGTTCGTGGGATGGGTCAGGGCCGCCATCAGGCGGAGCAGCGTCGACTTGCCACAGCCAGACGGACCGATGAGCGACACAAACGCACCCGTCTCGACCGACAGGTTGATCGTGTCGAGCGCCCACACCTCGTTCGGCTTGGACTGATTGAAGTACTTGTCCACGTCCGAGATCTCGACAGCATCGTGGCTCGCAGTCATACAGCGGTCGACTCCTCGTGACGTCGTGAGAGGACGACGTACTCGGCCAGGATCACGAGCCCAACGGCAACGATCCCCAGCAGGGCGGCGCCGATGACTGCGGCGTAGAGCCGCTCGGGACCGGTCGTGTACCTGCTCGCAAAGTCGAGGATGAGTCGACCCAGGCCTCCGCCGACGCCCCCGGAGATCTCCCCCACAATGGCGCCGACGATCGCGGCGGTGGCCGCCAGCTTGAATGCTGCAAACAGGTATGGGACCGATGCTGGGAGCTGCAGCTTCAGAAGGGTCTGACGACGCGACGCTGCATACGACCGCATCAGCTCGTCGGATGCCTCGTCCGTGGCCTTCAGACCTCGAATCCCGTTCATCGCAACGGGGAAGAACGTGAGATAGGTGGCGATGATCGCGACGGACATCCATCTCGGCCACTCGAACGGGAGGAAGTCCATCGAGTTCGAGCCCCAGATCACAATGATCGGGGCAATGGCAACCAGTGGGACGGTCTGGGATGCGACCAGATACGGCGACATACCGCGCTCGAGCCAGCGCGACTGGAGCATCACGATGGCGAGAGCAAGGCCAAGGACCACGCCGAATGCGAACCCCACCGCGGCTTCTCTGAAGGTGAACAGTGCTGCTTCTGCGATGAACACACCGAGGGGCTTCCCGGAGTTCCTCTGCGGAGGCTGACCAAACTCAGCAATGATGGCGGAAATGGGCGGCATCGTGAGGTCGTCCGTTGGAGGGAGCAGCTCACCGACAACCGGCCATGTGGTTTGCGCATCGTCGATCGATTGACCGAACCACTTGTACCCGGTGTACATGAGTCCAAGTGCGACGAGAAACAGGGCAAAGACGACGATGCGGCGCACTGTCCTACGCATCGCAGCGTTGCGTTCCAGCTGTTGGAGCGCACGCGTCTGCTCATCACGACTCGCCATGCGCTCCTCTCATCGGTCTGTTGGGATGGCCTAAATGTTCTGCGGGAAGCCAAGGTCGATGGTGCTGGTTGCGGGGTCCGGCCACCGTGACGTGACGACCTTCGCCCTCGTGTAGAAGCTGATGCCTTCTGGTCCATAGGCGTGGGAATTCCCGAACAAGGAGTCGCCCCAACCGCCAAAGCTGTAGTACCCGACGGGTACCGGCACGGGCACGTTGATGCCGACCATGCCTGCGTCGACGTCGATCTGGAACCGACGAGCCGCTCCCCCGTCCCTCGTGAATATCGCCGTTCCGTTCCCGAACGGATTGTCGGCGATCATCTGGACGGCCTCGTCGTACGAGTCCACCCGCACAACACACAGAACCGGGCCGAAAATCTCCTCGTCGTAGCACCGCATACCTGGCGACACGTCGTCAAGTAGGGACGGAGCAAGGAAGTACCCGTCGCCCGCAAAGGGCTGCTCTCGACCGTCAACTACCACTGTGGCACCTTCGGCCGGTGCACCCTCGACAAACGATGCAACGCGATCGCGGTGGTCGCCGGTGATGAGCGGTCCCATCTGCGAGTCGGGATCCGTGCCGTCACCGACCGTGACTGTTGGGATGCGCTCCTTGATGGCGGCGACGAGCGGATCAGCAGAAGAGCCAACCGCGACAACCACCGAGATGGCCATGCAGCGCTCGCCTGCCGACCCATACCCAGCGCTGACGGCGGCGTCGGCTGCAAGCCCGATGTCTGCATCGGGCAACACCACCATGTGGTTCTTTGCGCCGCCGAGCGCCTGCACTCGCTTGCCCGCCGTTGTGCCAGTCGTGTAGACGTACCTGGCGATTGGTGTAGAACCTACGAACGAGATTGCGGCAACATCCGGATGCTCCAAGAGGCGATCAACTGCCACCTTGTCACCCTGAACGACGTTGAACACTCCGTCGGGAAGACCAGCCTCCGCCAGAAGTTCCGCAGCGAGCTGATTGACGCTGGGATCCTTCTCCGAAGGCTTGAGCACAAACGTGTTGCCTGCGGCGATGGCGTTCGGAAACATCCACATGGGCACCATCGTGGGGAAGTTGAACGGCGTGATCCCGGCGACCACACCGAGCGACTGGCGAACCGAATACACGTCGATGTCCGTGGACACCTCCTGGGAGAACGAGCCCTTCAGGTGCTCGGCAAGCCCACATGCGTATTCGATGTTCTCGATGCCGCGCTGGATCTCACCAAGCGAGTCTGACAGGACCTTTCCATGCTCTGCTGTGAGCAGCGCAGCGAGGTCGTCCCGTCGACGGTCGACAAGGTCCCGGAATCGATACATCACTGCGGTGCGGCGTGCGATCGATGTGGCACTCCACTCGGGGAATGCGGCGGCCGCGGCTGCCACCGCGCTGTCAACCTCCTCAACGGAAGCGAGACCAACCTCGGCGGTCACCTCACCTGTCGCAGGGTTGTACACCGGACTGGTGCGACCGGACGAGGACACCACGGTCTCTCCAGCAATGATGTGATTGATAGTGCGCATGTGAGCTCCTGTTCCCTACGAAATCAGTGGTTGACCGTTACCCGACCGCGTGGGAGATACTCGCCGTCCCCCGCCTCGCCAAGGTAGTCGTCGTCAGCAATGATCACCTTGCCGCGCAGCATCACCGTTTCGAC
>CAJQOW010000233.1 GCA_905480055.1 uncultured Acidimicrobiia bacterium | reverse complement strand
ATGAAGATCGGGCAGATCAGCTTCTACCAGATGAGCACACCGGCAGAGTTTCCGTACGGATCGCCGGAGCTCGGCTCGAAGTACCAGGGGCAGCGAGGGCCAACAGCATCGCAGATGCACAAGGACTTCCGGGGCGAGCAGTGACCGTCCCCCACGCAACGGTCGGCGCAATCATGATCGACTGCCACGACCCCGAAGCGCTCGTTGAGTTCTGGAGCGCCATCACCGGCGTTGAAGTGGCTGCTCGCTATCCGCAGTACATCTTCTGCACAGCAATCCCGGGCAGCAACACCAACCTCGCGTTCCAGCGTGTTCCTGAAGACAAGGTTGTGAAGAACCGACTTCACCTCGACCTCGTTCATGAGGACCCGCCGGCCCTGATCGGCAAGGTGGAGGAACTCGGTGGGTCAAAGCTCGCCGACCATGCTTCCGGTGACTTCGGTTGGTCAGTCATGGCCGATCCCGAAGGCAACGAGTTCTGCATCACACCACCGCATTGACCCTCGGGGAGGGCCTCCCGGTTCGCCTCCGGCCAGCGAAGCTCTAGTTCGGGCTGATCGAGACGGGTGACGATGCGCCGCGAGGTGCGGGCTTCTCCCGAGGAGCGAGCGTGGCGGGGAGTACGCCGAGGCAGGCGGGTGTGTCGGCGCACATCGCTTCACTCGGTGCATCAACGCTTCGCTTGAGGTACCCCAACGCCACCGGCTGGTAGTTGGAGACAGTCGTGAGCGAGCCGACGTCTTCACCGTCGAGAACGATCGGCGCCCCTGGCGACGGCTTGGCACACGGGTGGAATCCCACCTGGACGAGCCGCCGAGGCGGCTTGGCCTCGCGGTAGTGGACGCGGGCGATGAACTCCTGGCCCGTGTAGCAACCCTTGGTGAAGGACACCGTGTGGGCAACGATCCCGGTCATCGCCGGCGTCGTCCCTTCGCCGATATCTGCCATCGATGGCCAGCCAAGCCAGATCCTCAACGCATCGAGTTCGTCCTCGGCGAGGCGTTCGGCATCGTCGGGAACCTCAACGCTCGGTCCGATCTCATCCAATCCGTCGATGCCCGGCCACGGTGACTTCATGTGGATCGGGGCGACGGACTCGATGCCGGACGCACCCGGACCTCGCCAGGCAACTCCGTTCCAGACATCGGTCTCGAATGACACATCCATGCGGAACAGGAATCCGTCGATCCGTTCCAGAATCCGCGCACCGAATCCGATCTCGGTGTCCATCACGAGCACCGTCGACTCCGTTCTCGTCACGCGAAGGAGGGCAACAATCTCGCTCTTGGGATCGCACAGGAACGACCAAGCTGACTCGCCGACCTCGAGGCTGGCGATGTCCTGGGTGAGCTGGCCGTTCAGGTGCTCTTGGGCATCGACGCCGCGCGCGATGACTACATCACGTTTCATCGGCGTCGCTGCGACCTTCTCCATCGAGGCGATGGTAGGGACCGCAACCACCCCCTCTTGACGGTTTGGGGAAGAGTGCTCGGCTGAGGGTCCCGCCGCCCCTAGGCGCCTGACTTCGGTCGCTCAGGCGCGCCATCGGATCACTTGACGAATTCGGTGCCTTCGACCAGCCAGAGATTGAGTTCGTCGCGATCCGGTAGGTGGAGTGTGCCCGACTCGACGAAGTAGGCGGTGTCAACGTGCTTGAGGGCCTTGGGGTCGTGGGTGGCCATCACCACGGTCGTCCCGGCGTCCGCGATCTCGCGGAGCATTTCGAGGATGCCTTCACCGGTCTTCGTGTCGAGCTCGCCGGTTGGCTCGTCGGCAATGAGGTACTCGGGTTCGTGCACCATCGCCCGTGCAATCGAAACCCGTTGCTGCTCACCACCCGACAACTCGTCAGGACGATGGTCGATTCTGCCAGCCATCCCCACACGGTCGAGCGCCGCTTCGATCAGCTCCTTGGCCCCACTCACGCGGCCGTCCGCGAGCCGAAGAGAAACGCCGACGTTCTCACCGGCCGAAGCGAGACGGAGCAACGAGGCCGACTGGAACACATACCCGAGCTTCGAACGGCGAATCTTCGCCGCCGCGGCGTCGGAGAGCTGGTCCACTCGGTCACCGTCGATCCACACCTCTCCCTCGTCGGGACGCTGAAGAAGCCCGAGCATCTGGAGCTGGGACGTCTTGCCTGAACCGGATGGACCGAACAAGGACACGAAGGATCCGACGCCCACGGCAACGTCGACATGACGAGCACCGATCGCTCCGTTGGCGTACGTCTTGGAGACATCCCGAAGTTCAAGACTCATTCGTGTCCTCCTCGGGTTGTAGCAGCAGTCCTTCGGGTACGACCTTCACCCGCACACTCTCGTCGATTCCGGCCTCGATCATCATGTCCCTCGGGAGCTGCACCATGCCTCGATTGTCCACAGACACGTGCTCGATCGCACCGAGGCGGGACTGTGTTGCGATACGGCCGTCTGCAATGCGTACCACCCGGTCGGAGCGGTTTGCGATTGCCACATCGTGGGTAACGACGAGCACGGACAGTCCGCCTTCATGCGACAGCTGGCGGAGCAACTCGAAGATCTCCAGCGACGTCTCCGTGTCGAGCTCGCCTGTCAGCTCGTCGGCAAGCAGCAGCTTCGGGCCAGGGGCAAGCGCCACACACAGCGCGAGTCGCTGTTGCTCGCCACCAGACATCGTGTGCACGGATGCATGCGCCTTGCCGCGCAACCCAACAGCTTCGAGCAGCGCCATTGCACGATCCCTACGCTTCGATCGACCGATCCCGCCGAGGAGGAGCGGCAGCTCCACGTTCTGGATGGCATTGAGGTACGGCAGCAGATTCCGTGTGAAGTCTTGCCATACGAATCCGACATCCCTGCGGTAGTAGCGGGTCAGGTCCTTGGCGTTGATGTCCGTGAGGTCACGCTCTGCGACCACGGCCCTTCCAGCAGATGGCTTGTCGAAGCCAGCCAGGATGGTCAGCAGTGTTGACTTGCCTGCGCCGGACGCGCCGACGATGGAAATAAACTCGCCTTGCTCCATCACGAGGTCCAGGCCCTGAAGGGCCACAACCTCGAGGTTGCCCTGCTTGTGGATCTTGATGAGGTTCTGGCAGTCGATGATCTCAGCCATCAGCGGTCCACCTCCCTCAGAACCTCGGCAAGGGGCCGTGCAGACACCCGTCTCGTTGCCCAGATCACCGAGACGATGAGCAGTGCACCGACGACGAGCACATAGGCAACCAACTGGGTGGTTGGGACGCTGATGAGCACGCTCGGCACGATCTCTGAACCGGTTTCGCCGAGCTGGAGGAACGGAATCATGATCACCGTCAACAGGATGCCACCGGCCACACCGATGGCGGCGCCAAGTCCAATCACCACGAGCTGTTCGAGGGCGAAGGTGCCGCCGACACTTGCTCGCTCGAAACCGAGAGACCGCATGATCCCCATCTCCCTGGCCCTGCGGCTGACAGCAAGGATCACGTATCCGGTGACACCCGCCAGCGCAAGGACGACGCCGGTCGCTGCGCCCACGAACAGTATCGCCACAAGACCGACCTGGACAGGTCGGCTCGAGAACGCTGCTTCGGCTCCACCGATCGTCCACACCTGTTCAGGCTCGTCAGGCATCTGGGACGACACCACCCTGATCGCGGCGTCAGCGTCATTCGTTTGCATCCACAGTTCTTCTGGACCATCCACCCGTGAAATTGCACCCGAGAGGGACCACGAGGCGTTGCCGTTGGCCCAAGCGTTGTATGCGTCGAGGTCGATCACCATCACCCCTTCGAGGCGAGCATCCGTCGTCGTCGGCACCTGGTCGACAAAACCGACCATCTCTCCATTGATCACCTGGGATCCCACCGAGTATGACGATCTCGAACCCGGATTGAGACCGGCGATGGCGGCAGCTTCGTGATCGAGGAGCACCTTGAGGTCCGGTGGAGTACGCCAGAGTTGGGGCACCGCCGTGTTCGCCCTGGTGCGCTGCTCCGGAAGCGTCCACGACATGACCGAACCGGTCCTCCACAGCGGGTCTGCCTCGATCTGGTCCTGAGTGGCACGGGTTTCGCCCTCGGGGGTCTCGGAGTAGCGTCGTTGAGCGGCACGGGACGCATCCACGGCAGGGTTCACAACCAGTTGGTTGATTGCAGACATTTCTGAGAGGTCCAGGATGAGCGACCCGCTTGGTCCAACGGCCACGAAGTCGGTGAAGAGCACCACGTCGCCGTCGACGATCGCTCCGTTGCTCGTCTCTGTGCGCTCCACCCACATCGCACTGATCCCCAGGGGCGGTTGGGGAGGCTGCAAATAGGTGGTGTTCTTCGCGGTGGTCAGGTCCACCGTGACTGTCGACCAGTCCGTGTCGGTGCAGTCAGCGTCGGCCACCATGGTCCACACCCGCGTGTCTGCGTCGATCACGCGAATCAGCAGCCGATGGTCCTTCGAGAAGAGGGTCTCCCCGGACGCCTCCTGAGCCCTTGTTGCCGGAACGACGGCACATTCAACGACGAGTTCTGCCGCATCGGCAGGGATCTCGACGCCAACATCCGGTGCCACACCGTCGGGTCGCAACAACGAGAAGACCTCTTCGGGGGTGTCGGCTCCGTAGTCGGATCGCCAGGTCACCACCTCGGAGAACCCTTCAGGACGAATCGCAAGGGTTTCGGCTCGACGACCAGACTGGCGAGGTGCCCCGTCGGTGCGCAGGACCGGGGTCCCGACGGTTCCGTCGGGCGCCTCCGCCCACCCAGCTCCGACACCCACAACGCGGGCGTCAGCTCCTGCGGCATACGCTGCACGGTCTGCGTATGACTGCTCGAGCGTCGCCGCATAGGTCAGGGCAAACGCTCCGAGACCGGTCGTCACCCATACCAGGAGGGCAAGCCGTCCATACGGAACGGGGTTGCGGCCAAGATGCCAACCGGTGAGGGCCATCGACAAGTTCTGTGGTTTGGTGAACAGCCATCCCACGAACTTGAGCACGTAGGGAAAGAGTCGCAGCAGGATCAGGGCGCCGGTGAAGAGCAGCAGCGCAGGAAAGATCACGGCCAGTGGGTCGAGCGTTGCCTCATCGGAGGTTGTGTTGATGAATCCCCTGAGCCGGAGCTGAATCAGCAGTACCAGCGACAGCGCGATCGCAAAGATGTCGATGTTGTATTTCTGCCACACCGACTTCGTGCCGGGCCTCGCGGCGAGTGCCCGCAGTGCCAAGACCCCACGACGGGCATACGGGAAAATCGTCACTCCCATGGCGATGAACACGATCACACCGCCGACAATCATGAACGGAAGCACCGAACGCACCTGCGCCACCTCGAGCGGATCGCCGCCGGTCAGCGTCGACAACGGGGGCACGCGACCCGTCAGACCAACCATGAACCTGGCCACGACCGGCGCCACGAGCGCCGCGATGAACGCAATGAACAGTGACTCGCCGAGGTGGATGCCAACGGTCTGCCACGACGATGCTCCTCGCGACTTGAGGAGTGCAATCTCGTTGCCCTCCCGTTCGACCGTGAGCGCGGCGGTGTACACCAGGAAGTAGACGGCACCACCAACAACCAAGGCAAGCATCGCAAGGATCGGCCCGCCGACCACGACCGACCTGGTGGTGAAAGCGTCCAGGAGAATCGTGATGAACGTTGTCGTCGGGATCGTTCCACCGCTGTCTCGTGCGACCTGGGCACGGAACTGGGAGAGACGGCTCTCGAACTCCTGAACGTCCTTGAGCTCCACCGTGTCCTTGTCGAGCGGCATCCGCCACCGCTGCGTGACGTTGATCGAAGGCAGACCACGGGCCTCCCGCAGCCACGGGTCGACATCGGCGCTCGTCGCAACAGCGCTAAGCCATTCGTCGAACACAAACTGATCGAGATACACCATCGTGTTCGGGTCATCGATACCCCAGATGGCATCATTTCGGTCGGCCGCCGTGACGATCGCTGCGACTTCCACGTACTCAAACACCTCGGGGAGGCCCGAGAAGGGCCTGATGAAGAAGCTGTCCCCCACCTCGGCACCCGTCAGCTCTGCCACCTGTTCACCGATCATGATCTTGAGCGGGGAATACGGTGACGGGGGCACCGCACCATTCCGGGTGTACGTTCCGTCGGTAACAGCGAGGACAGCTTCGAGGTCTGGCGATGTGAAGATCCTGACTTGCAACGCTTCCTGGGGTGGCCTTGGATAGGGGGCCGCCGGGAGTTCCTCAACGTCGGTGATGCCGCCCGTATCGACGGTGTCGAGTGAATCGAACGGGTCGCAGAAGTTCGGAAGCTCGTCGCCGAGACCCGAGCCACCGGCGATCACCGCACAGACGAGCTCGCGCCAACTCTCGGCGAGGGCGAGATAGTCGATCGCTGCATCCGGCCCAGACGGGATCACCGCAAACTCGCGTGTCTGGGATCGCTCGGTGTTCAGCGGATACCAGGGCTGGAGCCATGTCTGCTGCGCATCGCCAACGACGGTTCGGTTGAACTCACCCGTGGAAGCCGTGTAGGCGTTCTGGGTGGAAAACGCTGTGACGTCTGTCTCTTCGGCAAGTGCATTGTCAATCGTGAACTGGAGATCAACCGCCTGAACGGAAGCCTCGTACAGCGGTACGACGACGAGAAGGGCAATCACAAGCGTCGCACCGAGGAACGAGCCGAAGAGGATTCCCTTCTTCGCCCACACTCGACGCACCACGAGTCCTATGTACGTGGCGATTCTCATCAGTTGAGTCCCTGTGCCTCCGGAACGACTTTCACGATAGGCACGAACCCAGCCGCTGTGCCGGTGCGCTCATGCCGGTTGCGATCGAGGATTGGCGAAGTCACCCTTTGATTCCGGGGAGTTCGAGCTCGGTGGCGTGGTGGCACGCGACCACTGATGCGTCGACCTGCCGGGCCTCCGGTGGTGTTGACCAGCAGATCTTGGTCGCAAACTCGCACCGTTCAACGAACACGCACCGGCCACGGAGGGTGTCCTGGAGGCGCGGCGCTTCTCCTTCGATGTGCCGAAGACGTCCCTCGGTGAAGCCTGGGATCGAGCCGATGAGGCCAGCGGAGTACGGATGCTTGGGGTGGTGGTAGAGGTCTGCGGAAGGCGCTTGCTCCACGATTTCGCCGCTGTACATCACGGCCACTGAATCTGCCAGGCCTGCCACGGCGGCCAAGTCGTGGCTGACGATGACCATTGCCATCCGGCGCTTGCGCTGCATGTCACGAAGGAGGTCCATGATCGCGGCCGCTACGGGTGGATCGAGTCCAGTGAGCGGCTCATCGGCAATCATCAGCCTCGGGGCCTTGGTGAGCGCCGCCGCCAACATCGCACGTTGTGCCATGCCGCGCGACAGCTGGTGCCGGTAGGCCGAGAAGAGACGCCTCGACTTGGGAAGCTTCACCTCGCCCAGGGCATCGAACACCCTGTCCTCGATCTCGGTGACCGACAGGTCCGTGTGGTAGTCAAGCGCCTCGCCTGCCTGCTCGCCGATGACGTGATCGGGGGTCCACGAGGCGATCGGATTCTGAAAGATGAACCCAACATCGGTGCCGATCAGCTCGGACCATTCCTCATCGAGGTAGTCGGACCCGACAGTGCCCGACTGGCGGGCCTGCTTGCGTTCCTTGCGGGATCTCTTGCTCGCATGCTTGTCGGTGCGCCCACCGGGCTTGTACTCGTGACCTGAGTAGATGGCACTGCCACCGATCACCCTGGCACCGGGAGCGAGTAGACCGAACCCACCCATCAGGGCGAGCGATTTACCACTTGCAGACTCCCCGATCAGTGCGAGAACCTCCCCCTCGGCGACCGAGAAGGACACCGAACACAGCACCTCGACCCACCCGTCCGCGAGCTCCTCGCCTGCGTCACTGGTTGGTCCCGGATCACCATGGAAGGCGCGGTCAGCATCGAACACGGCGATGCGGAGATCTCTGACTTCAAAGAGCGGAGGGTGCAACCATCGCCTCCTCGTCAACAGATGCCGACACGGATGTCGCCATCGCGCCACCGGCCAGCACAAACGCTACGCCGATCCATGCAGTGGCGTTCGGTATCTCATCGAGAAACAGCGCAGCCCACACCACGGCCGAGGCTGGTTCCAGGTACATGATCACACTGACGGTGGCCATGGGGAGACGGCGCATGGCCTCCCAATAGACGAAGCCGGCAAAGCCCGTGAGGATGGCTCCGAGAATGATGAAGCCAACCAGCTCGTCTGAATGGTTGGAAAGGGCACCGTACGTCGCAGGGATGAGCACGATCGAAGCAACCGTGAGCTCACCGATGGCCATGGTCAATCCACCCAGCTCCTTGGCCACGGGTTTGCCCACCAGGAGCAAGGCCGTGAGGAGGGCAGCCGAGATGAACGCCATGACGATGCCTCTCGTACTCACGTCCCCTTCTTGGGACTGGTTCCACGGTTGAATGACGAGGAGGGTCCCGAACGCGGCAACGCCGAGTGCGGCCCACAGGCGGGGCGACACGTGCTCGCCGAGCAGCGGCCCTGCAAGGATGGCGGCCGCAATGGGGCCGATGTAGAGAATGGCGAGCGCCACGGCCACCGGGCTGTGCTTCAACGACTCGAAAAACGTCACCCAGTGCAACGCGAGGAGGACACCCGAAAGTACCAGGCGTCCCCGCATGGTCTTCGGGAACTCGAGCTTTCGCAGAGCTGCGGCGACGCCGATGAGCGCGACCGCTCCAAACGTCACCCTCACCCCAACCAAGCCAGTAGACGGCACATCGTTGCGCACGAAGAGGGGAATCGCACCCCATGCAAGGGCGACACCACCAAGGGCCAGAGCGGCAGTCAACGAGGAACGCGAGGACATCCACTGAGGCTAGGCGCGCCGACGATGGACCAGTGAAGGGGCTATGGTGACTCGATCCTCAACGGTCGAGGATCATGACTCCCCCTAGGCAGGCATCAACTCGTCCAGGGTCTGCGTCCAGGCATGGAACTTGGCTGCGTCGTGGATGTCGTCGTGGTCCCAGGACCACATGGACCACTCGACAGTTCTGGCAATCGCCCAGAGACCTATCCGTTCAGCGTCGAGGCCCACACGGTCGGCAATGCCTTCGAGTCGTTCCTCAACCGCACACGGTTCCGGGGGCTCAGCAATGCGACCACCCTCCTGCGTGAGCAGTTGGACCGGCTCGAAGGCAGGATCACCGATCATCGGCTTGGGGTCGATCACGAGCCATGGTTCGCGTTCTGAGCGAAGGATGTTGCCCGGGTGGAAGTCGCCGTGGACCAGCACACTATCCGCGGCATTCCCTGGCAACGTTCGCAGCAGATCGATTCCACGATCGATGGGCTCGGGCTGCCACGGCTGTTCGCAGGTGGTGAGGCGACGGGACGTGACGTCTGCCCACCCGCTTGCGACCGAACCGAGGTCGGCGATCACGTCGGACACGACCGGTCGCCACAGCCGAGCCATCAGGGCACATGCGGTGTCGAGCCGCTCGTCGTCCGAGTCGACCGACCACAGCGAGTCTCCCGGTGTGCATCGCTCCACGAGCGACTCAAACCTGTCCGGTTCTGAGGCGAGGACGCGCACGGCACCGTCACCGTCATACGCCGCAAGTGCGTCCGCTTCGCCGATGGCTTCCGGGTGGGGAATGGTGGCCTTGTACACCGCATCCTCACCTGCCGATGTAACAGCCGGGGCGACGAACGATGTGTAGCCGCCTGGTTGGTAGGCCTGGCCAACCGTGATCCGCCACCGCTGCTCTGCTCTGACAATGCGTGAGGGAAGCCGGTCGAGCCACTCGATGCCTTCATCGCCCGCCCATCCCGCCGCTATCGATTCCTGGAGTTCAGACGGCACCTGCACAGAACCGAAACTAGCTGCCCTGGTGGAGCTCCTTCAGCGCCGACTGCGTGTGCTCGTCGGTGAACCTCACCTAGCGTTGCACGTATGACCAACCGCCGAATCAGGAAGGAGCCGGCGCCGTTTCGCAGAGTGGCAGTCGTGGCGACGGAGCCCGTATCACCCTGGATGACGAGGGTGATCGTCGGTGGCGAGGAGCTGGAGGGATTCGCCATCGAGCTCCCGGCAGCCAGCGTACGCTTGCTCCTCCCGACGCGGGCCGAGCTTGAGATCCCAACGTGGGCGGGCAACGAGTTCTTGCTCGCCGACGGCACCCGCCCGAGCATCCGCACGCTGACCCCACGACGTTTCGATCCCGACCGTCTCGAACTCGCACTCGACATCGTCCATCATGACGGGGGCGTCCTCACGCCCTGGGCAGATGCCGCTTGCGCGGGATCAGCTCCTGACGTGGCAGTCTCGGGACCGGGTCGCGGCCACGAGATCGACGCCGACGCATCCGCCTTCATCTTGATCGGAGATGAGACAGCGATTCCCGCCATCTGCCAACTGCTCGAATCCCTTCCGGGGGTGCCGCTCCAAACCTTCATCGCCGTTCGCGGTGTGGATGGACGGGTCGATCTCCACCGATCGGTGGACGAGCGATGGCACCTGGTGGAATCGCCACGCGACCTCGGCAGTGTCGCGGTAGACCATCTCGCGTTGGCCGAACTCGCGGAGGGGACGTACATCTGGGCGGCCGGCGAGGCGGCGTCCATGCAGTCAATCCGCAAATACCTGTTCGGCGATCGGGAGTTCCCTCGCCAACGCACGACGATTCGCGGCTACTGGAAGTAGACGGCCTCGCACTCAATGCGGGTATAGGCGGGCAATTCGTTGTTGGGAATCCTGCGGTCATCTGGACTCCTCAGCTATGCGGGTTCAGTGACGGTCCAACTACTTCAGAATCCTCCCTGCCACCACCACAACGATGGCGAGGAGAACGATGGCGATGACGCCTTCTGCGGTGCAGAGAATGGGCATCCAGTTGCCGGTCACTGATGGAAGCCTATGCCGTTCGGCCCCTGGAACGAGATGAAGGACTGCGCGACATGAGCACCGAAGACGAGAGGAATGTGCGGAAGAGGCATCCAGCTTGGAGTTCGTGTGTCGGTCGGTTCACCAGTGGACCTCGCCGAAGCTACGTGCGAATCGGCTCCTCCAACCAGCCTCTACCCCATACGGGTCTCAGATCTCGCAACTGGGTGACAGAGAATCCGAAGTAGCCCGATGGACTCTAGGTCGCTGATGGTGGCACCCCATGGCGCTCTTGATACCGTGGACAAGCGGACACATGCTGGAGGTACTCATGGATGGGGTCACGATTCGCAGCGAACTCGTTGCTGTTCTCGACCGGCTTGCAGAGCTTCCGGACGATGCTATCTCGGAGCGGGCTGACCTGCGAGCCCGGCAAGTGGAACTCCGTGAAGCTCTCGCAGACGCGAACGGTGATGATCTTGCCGTGATGCACCAGGAGTGGAACGACCAAGCAGGCGCCAAGCTGCCGCCGGACATGGGCGATCCGACTGGCAGGCTCCCATCACCCGACGACGGTGGAACCGGCGCCTGAAACGCTCGCCGGCCATGCAACGGCGGCCCCGTCGAACGGTCGCAGGCGTTGCATCAGTCGTGTGGGGAGCCGCCTCGTCTGGCGACCGGTCTCCAACCCAATGAGGTTGCGGCAAACACGGTCGACGGAATCGTCGGTGGAAACGCGTCCTTGGTGCGGACTGGTTCAACGTGGCTGGCAGTTGATGCAGGCCCATACGCCTCGTTCGCCCACCGTCCAGCTGGTGATCTCGGTGCCGCAGCGGCGACATGGTTGGTAGGTCCGGCGATAGACGTAGAGCCTCGCAGGCTTCGCGATCCTGCTGTACGAGCCGACGCCGACTTCCCGTGGATGGACCGTGACGATCCGTCCCAACCGCTCACCCACGGCCAGGAGTTCAACGGACCGGTTCCAGATGTCCTCACGCTCGATCTGGCTTGTTTCGTTCGCCGGTCGATTGGGGTGCACGCCTGCAAGGAA
>CAJQOW010000232.1 GCA_905480055.1 uncultured Acidimicrobiia bacterium | reverse complement strand
GACCAAAGCCAAGTTCGAGGGCGGTGCCGACGGCGGCGGCCGCTTCCCGTGTCAGGTCGAGGCCGGTGACGCCGAGATCGGCGGCACCGTCGGCCACCAGTTCGACGACGTCCTTGGCACGGACGTACAGCAGCTCAATCGGTGCGTCCCTGACGGGGACAGCCAGGGTTCGTTCGGTCCGTTCGAAGCGGAATCCTGCCTGCTTGAACAGCTCGGTAGCGGGTTTCTCGAGCCGCCCCTTGTTGGGTAGTGCGATCTTGAGTGTCATGTCATACATCCTCGATGTCGTAGCCGGCCCGGGCGAGGGCTTCCTTGTAGCCGCCTGTGCCGTGACGCAGCCATTGCGCGATTCGCGTGACGGTTGCTGTCGAAACACCAGTGAGGTCGTGGATCTCCCTGTAGGAGTGGCCTTCTGCGAGCCGCCGAACAACAGCCCACCGGGATGTGAACTCCTCGAGCTCGTGACGGGTGCACAGATCTCGAAAGAAGTGTGCAGCCTCGTCACGTGTTGAAAGCTGGACGATCGCATCCATGAGAGAAGCAGTGTCCTCGCTTCGCCAGGTCTCGTCGGTGTTGTCTGCGCTCGTCATGCTCGCAATATCCCGTGGTCCGGAGTGTGCTAGTGTTTTAGCACGTTAACACGCTATGAGCGATAGCAACCACTGAACCCGGAGGCGAAACCGATGCGCATCATCCCCGCGATCGATGTTCTCGACGGCGTTGCCGTGCGTCTCACGCGTGGGAACTACGACGAGGTCACGGTGTACTCCGACGATCCAGGGGCGGTCGCGTCGATGTGGTCAGCCTCGGGTGTATCGCTCATCCACGTGGTCGATCTTGAAGCCGCTCGAACCGGATCAAGGCAGCTCGGGATCCTCTCGGCGATTGCCGGCCACCGCGCTGACGCGCAGCTTGGTGGCGGCATCCGGACCGCTGCGGATGCCCAGGAGGTGATAGGCGCTGGTGCTAGTCGGGTCGTCATCGGGTCTGTGCTTGTGGATGATGAAGCCGAGGTGGAGCGCATCGCCGGCAGAGTCGGTCCCGACCGGCTTGTGGCTGCGATCGATGTCCGCCAGGGCCGCGCCCTCGGGTCGGGATGGCTGGACGAGGGGATCGCGGTAGACGAGATGGCAGGCCGAATCGCTCGCACGGGCATCCGGGCAGCGCTCGCCACGGGGATCGAGCGAGACGGCACCATGGAAGGTCCAGACACGGCGCTGCTCGCAGACGTCCGCACCCTTCTCCCCGACATCGAACTGATCGCCTCAGGCGGAGTAGGAACCCTCGCTGACCTGCAGGCCCTTGCGTCCAGCGGCCTCGTCGACGGAGCCATCGTGGGAAGGGCCCTCTATGAGGGAAGGTTCACGGTTGAAGAGGCGTTGGCGGTTGGTCATGAGTCTTGAGTCCAGTCCTCCCTTAGCGGGGACTGGCGAACGGAGTGAGCCTGGGGGCGTGTGAGCCTGCGAACACGAATGTGACACTCCCTCAGAGCCGGGGCGGGACCAACCACCACCCAGCGATCCCCCTGCATCGTCACTGCGTTCCTCTGCCAGTCCCCATTGAAAGGGGGACTCAGAACTCAGAACGGAGCAGGGTTACCCGCTCGCCAGGATGCGGTAGCTGGGTCGTGGCCGCACCGCAATCACGGCGACGGAGCCGCTGAGGAGCAGGGCGATGCCGATCAGGGCGATCCTGTCGCTGGATATCCCAGTCACCGGAAGCGTTGATGCCACACCGAAATCTGCGTCGAGGTACGACTCGCCGTCGGCGAGCGTGATCGTGAACGAGCCTGCGGTCGTAAGTCTCACATCGCCATCGGCTGGCTTCGGAATCGAACTCAGAATCAACTCAGCCTTGTAGGTGCCGGCGTCGAGGCCGGAGAACAGGTAGAGACCGCTTGCGTTGGTTGTCATGTCGGTCGTCGTCCCGTCGGGGAACGTCAGCCGGACAACGGCGTTGGCGATGCCCTTCTCTCCGTTGTCCTGCTTGCCGTTCTCGTTCTCGTCTGCCCACACGGTGTCGCCGATCAGTGCCGATGCCGCCACGCGCTCGATCAGCGCCGTCGACGACACAGGTCCAACGACACGCTCGAACGGGTCGATGGCAACAACCGTTGCCGTGTTCGACTCGGGTGCACCAGCCGTGATCGTCGATGAGCACTCAAATGTGACCGAGGCTGCCGGAGGCAGCACGTACACGCCGCTGAGTTCGTAGCCGGCGTCGACCATCGCAGCTCCGTACGCCGTCTCACATGCCGGTGCGTTGGCGTCCTCGAGGTCAACCTCGTACAACGGGAAGTTGGTGGCATTCGTCACGGCAATCTGCCATGTCGCCGACGTGAGCGCTGCGGGGTATTGGGCCTTCTCGACCCAGTTGCCGTTGAGGTCATCGACCAGCTTGACGATCTCGATCTCTCCGACGACTTCAGTGGATTCGACCACGACCTCGGACGGATCGGAGTCTTCGACGGTCCTCGAGAATCCCACCACCTTGCCCGTTGCATCAGCAACGTTGACAAAGGACTCGTCTGCGGCGTCGCCCTCACACTCGTACTCGACAAGTGGTTCTCCGGCGAGCAACCGAACGAAGTCGACACACAGACGATCGAACCCGGCGACACACCAGCCTTCACGATACGCGTCACCAACACGGGAACGGCAAACCTCGAAGACGTCG
>CAJQOW010000231.1 GCA_905480055.1 uncultured Acidimicrobiia bacterium | reverse complement strand
GGTTGCCGTCAAGGACGAATGGACTGCTTGTGCTCGTGGCGTAGTGCAGACGACCGAATCCGGCGAAGAAGCCATCGGGATCCCCAGGGAATGCAACCGAATCACCAGTCCGAGGATCAACCAGCCAATCCTCGCCTGTGTGTTGGCGGCTCTCCACAAACACCAGTTGATCGGTCTCTTTGACATACCCGACCAGGAACGGCAAGTGGTCGCCAGCGACCGCATTCCCGAGCGGAGTCCACGTATCTGAGTCCACGTCGTAGGCCACAAGCCCGGATGTGCGCTGGAGTACAACAAGCCCAGAAACCGGATCGTAGACAGCGCCCGATCCGGGAACTGACACGTCGTACTTGGACGGCATTCGTTGCCGAGTCGCCTTGTTGGTGTTGGCGTCATAGACCCACACTGAATCCGTATCGAACCCGATTGTGACATCAGAATCGGCGTCGTAGACGAGCATCGATTCACCTGGGCTTGGAGAGACAGCCAACTCTTGCCACGTGTTCGCACAAACGTCGAAGGCCCACAGGTCACCCCGTTCGCCGACGAAGAGCACCTTCCCAGCGTGTCGATCGAACACGCCAGTCTGATTGCTCCAAGCAGCTCCCCATGGCCTCGGCTGATCATCCGGTCCAATGGCGTCAGGGTCGGTTCCAATCGGACACGTAGCCGCTGGAGGGGGAACCGCGGCGCTAGTTTCGGCAAGGATCGGATTCCAACCCTCATTAGCCAGTGGAGGCTCTGGGACCGTGGTGGACATCGGCTCCGTTGCTGTCGATTGGGCAACGGGAGGCGATTCCGTAGCTCCATCCGAACCGCCAAGGAGAAGGGACGCCCCGCCGATCACGATCAACACAACAACGGCGCCTACGGCAACAGCCGCCCACGCCGGAACACGATGCACATCGGACACAGCCTGATCCCCAGTGAGATCATCGAACGTTGGACCTGGAGGGCTCTCCATAGCCAAGCGAATCACCGCTTCACGGATTCTCGGGTCACGTTGATCAGTCATAGAGCATCCTTCCCAATCGACCCTCGGCGCGTGCCAGGTTGCGGTGCACGGTCCCCTCAGAAAGGCCCAAACGACGAGCGGTCTCAGCCACCGTCAAGTCCTCCCAATACACCAGAAACACGACAGCCCGCTGCTTCACACTCAACCGACCCACCGCCTCCAACACATCAGGCCGAACGTCGGCCACCTGGACAGAATCCGGTGCCAGAGCGCGAGCCTCTGTCGCTCGACGTTTCATCGTTGAACGGTGATGCCGGTGTGCCTCATTCAGCACTGCTCGGTAGAGATACGCACGAGGGTTTCGAACGTCGTCCCAACCACGGGACCACAACACATTCACCATTGCACTCGACACGACATCGGGACTTTCGGAGGGTCCTACCAGGCCGGTCGCGAACCGGACGAGGTCGTCGGCATACTTGCCATACACCTCAGCACGGGATGCATCGTTGCCCATACACATACGATGCTCGCACACCACCAGAACCGCGACGCAACTTTCGACGAATCCCCCAAGCACACACACCACAACCCCGCCCATGACCGGCATTATGTACGCCCACACAGTGCCGATATGCGAATGGTCCGGGGCGATTTCTGAGCGCCTCCTGCTTACTTGTCGGTTCCCCAGGTGAGGGTTTGGTATGAGGCGTGTGGTTCGAGATACGGTGCTTGGTTCTCGACGAACTCTTCGGTGAGTGCTGGGCCGTACTCGGCGGTGCCAGCTAGGTGGTACCCGAAGAAGGCCAACGAGAAGCGCTTGAACTGAATCTGGGCGTCAGGGTCGAAAATCATCGAGTGACCGATGTCGGTCAACGTAATCATCGATGCGGACGCGGGGTTCGTTGCCTCGTACAGGGGTACAGCCGCCAGGTCGTACGGATTCATTGCGTCATCTCCCGCAGCGACGTACAGAACAGGTATCGAGATCGAGGCTATGCCGTCAGGGCCGAGAAGGTCGTAGCCCTCGGGTGCCATCGGCATCACGGCGTTGATGCGGTCATCGCCGATCGGCTGCCACAGGCCGTCCGTGGCGGCAACTCCGGCCTCGACTGCGTGTGCGGTCATTTCTCGCCACCCTTCTGGGCTGCCGCACACGTAGTCGAACCAGGACTCCGTCCACGCCGTTGGTGGAGCAACGCAGGTGGCCTCGTAGTACGACGGATTCACCCTGCCCCCGGCGAGCATCAACGCCGTCCATGAGCCGAACGAGTAGTCAATGACCCCGGTGCGTCTCGTATCGGCAAGTCCGGAAATTGGGTCCTGCGATTCGAGACTCTCGAGCCCGTCGAGCGCCACCATTAGATCGACGGGATAGTCGACCATGCGACCGTCGGGATGCCGACTCCAGGTGGATTGACCTTCGGCGCCGATGACGACGAACCCGTGTGATGCGAGATGCACACCGATCAGGTTCGCCATGTTCTTCGAACCCATGACCACCGGGTAGGGGCCACTCGAGAGTTCCGGCGCAGCGTCTTCAACGACCAAGTTGCTGTCAGTATTGGCCGGGTAGAGGACGGAGACCGTGACCTGATGATCGAGGCGGGTTGAGTCGGCGAAGGTATAGGTGCGTATCCCGATGCCGAACACGCCCGGTTCGCTCAATGACCGAGCCATTGCCTCGGGCAGCACCGCGTGGTACTCAGCAGTGGTGGTTGTTGCGGCGGTAGTAGTCATCACGGTGGTCGCCGAGACAGGCAGCGATTCTGAGGTCGTCGGTGGCAACCTCGCCGTGGCAGGGCTCGAGTCGCCTTCACACGAACAGCACACAGCCAGCACCAGCAGCGAAACAAGGACAAGACGACAGAAACGGTTCAGCACGGCGAGCCTCCACGCTCTCCCGTACCCCAACCACCGAGCCTTGGGCGGCCCGTATCCACAGTACTCCTACCCAGGTCCAGCGTCCACGGTGGAAACTGGCATTAGGGAGCCCAGGAATACCGCCGATATGGGCGGAATTGATCAGTCGCTGCTGGCGCTATCGATAGCGTTGCGGATGACGGATACGACCTGCATCCCCTCAGCTTCCTCGTCGCGGGTTATCCCCCTGTGCTGGAACATGAGGCTCATGTGGTTGCCATCTGCCTCGACATACTTGCCGGTATGTCCATCAGAGGTCAGAGCCTCCTCCAGCTGTCGGAATTGCCATGGATCGCATTCCTGATCGTCGCGGCCGGCCACGAGCGTCACCTGCGCATCGGCGTTTGTGTGTGACGGGAGCCAGAAGTCCCAGGTTTCATCCCCGTGCTGGTAGTAGCACCCGGCAACTCCCACGATGACGTTCGGTCGGTCTGTCCCCTCGAAGCACTCGAGGTAGTCGCCGCCGGGTCCGAGTGCTCCCTCGTCGAGCCCGATCCACAGCGACATCGAAGCGCCGTACGAATGGCCGAACATCGTGACTGGCTGGCCGAGATTTCCTCCGTGGTCGCCGGCGATCTGACGACCGTACCGATATGCGCACTCAGCATCTGGCAGCGCGTGCTCGGACTGGGAGAAGCGGTAGGTCGGAACCACCACCGCCCCTGTCTCAGGAAGAAGCAGAGGCCGGCAGTTCGATCCTGCTCCTGACCACCGTCTGAAAGCCGCTTGCATTGCAAGGCACTGCGTGTGTCTGGAGAAGGCTTTCCTGCAACTCGTGGGCCCCCGCGGAGATTGCCCTGATTCCTACTCGACGACGAACGCTCGATGGGCGACATGGGCATCGTGTTGGAGGCCGTCATGGGCGTGGTCGCCCGGTGCACCCGAGCGCGACATGCCGAGATTCGTTCGTACATCGTTCTCCAGATCGCCTGATGCGATGTACGGATGCAGGTTGCCGCCGGGACATGCGGTCGAGGCGTGATCACGATGCCCACCGATGGTCGATGGGGAGACATCGAAACGTTGGGACGCCCATGCGAGCACCTGTACGAGGGACTCGAGTTGCTCGTCTGTCGGCTCATCGACCTCGAAGTTCCCCTCGACCACCACGAGGAAGTGACCCGTCGGGTCGTAGTTCGTGCCGGTGTCACCGCGATACCTCGTATCGCGGGCCTCGTACACGGTCCCATCGACGCCAATGATGTAGTGATAGGCAAGGTCGCCCCATCCCCGGCTCTGGTGGAAGGCCTGCCATGAACGGTATCTGGCGGGGCCAGTGCTTGCCGACTGATCGCCAGCGTGGTGCACAGTCAAGATATCGATTGCATGCTCTTCCATACGATTGGGTAGCGCCGGTGCGGC
>CAJQOW010000230.1 GCA_905480055.1 uncultured Acidimicrobiia bacterium | reverse complement strand
CGGGACGGGTGATCGCATCGGGGCCCCCGTCTGACGTGCTCACCAGGGACAACCTTGTCGAGGCATATGGCCCGTCACTGCTTCACGTCGGTGAAGGCGGCCAGGTATTCCTCGACGATCCTGCCCACTCGCACATACCGGGGCGACACTCCCACCGCGAACGGTCCATCCACACCGAGGCGTCACCATCGGAACTCCACGGTGACACGCCGTGACCGAGACAGGCACCGGGCTCATCGTGTCCGAGCGACCAGGGAGCGAACGAGTGGTGTCCCTTGCGACCCTTGTTGACCATCCGGGAGCCCTTCCGGATGCGTCGGCCGTCGCCTCCGGTCGCAGAGGTCGGGCGGTGCCGGTTCGATTGGTCCTATCGACTGATCAGCCGTTTGTCGTCGCGACCGACGCCGCCGGTGACTACGTAGCTTGCATCCCGACCGTGGACATGCTCCATGGCGGTCACCTACTGGTTGGAACCACCGATGAACCGCTCACGAGCGACGAGGGCGGACCGGTGCGGCTGATCGTTGCCGATGGGGCAACGCTGTGTTGGAACGTCAAGCATGTTGCATCGCTTGAGGGAGTGCCGGATCGCGTGCCTGATTCGGTTCCGGCGAACCCCAAGCACTAGCCCCGGGGAAGGCCGGCCTACGCCGTGCGCTCCACAACCTGGCTGAGCGCAGCGAGCAGCCTGTTGACGTTCTGGATGCGGGCACTGTCTCCCATCGCAGACACACGCCAGATCTTGCCTGCGACATCGCCAAGGCCGCCCCCCACCTCGATGTCGTAGTCATTGAGCAGCGAGGCCCTGGCAGGCCCATCAGGAAGACCCTCTGGTAGGTAGGCCGTCACCAGGTGAGGCAGTCGGAACCCTTCAGCGGCAAAGGGCGTGAAGCCGAGCTCGCCCAGTCCTCCAGCGAGTACAGCACCGCACTCGGCGTGGCGAGCGAACACGGCGTCGAGGCCCTCGTTGAGGATCGCACCGAGACCAGCGTGGAGTCCACGAATCTCATTGATGGGAGCAGTGTGGTGATAGGCCCGCGACGAACCTCCATCCACGTAGTTGGCGATCAGGTTGAGATCCAGGTACCACGAGGTTGGACGCGGGAGCAGTCGCTCGATCGCCCGATCGTTTGCGGTGAACGGAGACAATCCGGGAGCAACGCCGAGGCACTTCTGGGTGCCGCTGTAGGCAATATCCACGCCCCAGGCATCCACCTCAACGGGAATCCCGCCAACGGAAGTGACACAATCCATGACGAGGAGGGCATCGCCCTTGGCCTCGCCAATCGGCGCAATATCAGAACGAACACCGGTGGATGTCTCCGCGTGGACCAGAGCGATCATGGCTGGCGCTGGATGGGCCGACAGAATACGCTCGGCGGAGATCGGCTCCCCCCACGCATGGTCGACCCGGACAACCTCGGCACCGAGCCGTTCTGCCACGTCACACATCCGACTGCCGAAGACTCCGTTGACACCGACGACCACGACATCGCCCGGACGTACCCAGTTGGCAAATGCAGCTTGCATGCCCGCAGAACCCGTGCCGCTGATGGGGAAGGTCAGCCGGTTGTCGGTTCCGAACACCGTCCTGAGTCGCTCATTGGTCTCGTCGAGGATCTGGAGAAAGATGGGATCGAGGTGGCCCATCATCGTTCGAGAGGCTGCCTCGAGCGCCTCCGGATAGACATTTACAGGACCCGGACCCATCAACAATCGCTCAGCGCGAACAGCTGTGTTTGACACCTCGGCACCCTCCTTCGTCATGTCACGTCAGACTACTTGCGGCCACACGCCGTCAAACTGCTCAGACGTCGACACCATTGGCTGCAACGACAGCGGCATACCACTTGCCAGAGTCCTTCACGATTCGGGTCTGATCGGCGAAGTCCACATGGACGATCCCGAACCGCTGGCTGTACCCAAAGGCCCACTCGAAGTTGTCGAGCAACGACCACACGAAGTAGGTCAACCGGAATGCCATCCGTGATCGCCCTGCCGACCTGCTCAAGATGGAGTTCGAGGTAGCGACGTCGGTCCTCGTCGTGGACCGCACCGTCTTCGGCGCCGGTGCCGTACGAGGCTCCATTCTCAGTGATGAACAGAGAGCCAAACCCGAAGTCATTGTGCAAGCGATCGAGCACCTCGTGGAGCGCTTCCGGTGAGATCTCCCACCCAATATCCGTCGGGGTGCCCTGAAACTCGACCAGAGGCATTGGGCGATCGTCATCACCGACGTCCGGGGCCTGTGCAATCTGCCTGCTGTAGAAGTTGACACCGATGCAATCAATGGGTTGCGCGATGATTTCGAGATCGCCGGGCAGAACTACGGCCCCATTCCATCCCGAGGCATCGATGGCCTCCTGCGGATAGCCACGGCCCGTGAGCGGATCGAGATACCACCGGATGCGCTTGGCGTCTTCAAGTGAGGCAGCAGCGAGGTCAGATTCGTGTTGCGAGCGCGGGTGGTACACCGTTTGGTCAAGGACGATGCCAACGCGGTTGCGCGGGTCCCTCCTCAGCAGCTTCACCACGCGTCCGTGGGCGAGGAGCAGGTGGTGGGCCACGTCGAGCGCTTCGAGTGGGTCCTCATGGCCGGGAGCGTGCTCTCCCTTCTCGTTGCCAACCACGGCCACCACCCATGGCTCATTGATCGTCCACCAGTTCGTGACACGATCGCCGAGCCGTGAGATGACTGCATCCGCGTAGCGTTCGAAGGCATCCACGGTGTCCCTGGACCGCCACCCACCCTTGTCCTGGAGCGCTTGGGGGAGATCCCAGTGATAGAGCGTCGGATACGGTTCTATGCCCGCTGCGAGCAGGCCGTCGACCAGATCGCTGTACCAATCGAGACCAGCCTCGTTGACCTCGCCGTCCCCGTCGGGGATGATCCTCGGCCATGCAATGGAGAACCGATACGCGTTGAGGTTGAGCGACTTCATCACCTCGATATCGTCCTGCCACCGGTGATAGTGGTCGCATGCCACGTCACCCGTGTCGCCATTGAGCACGTTTCCCGGCATGTGCGAGAAGGTGTCCCAGATGCTCTGGCCTCGTCCG
>CAJQOW010000229.1 GCA_905480055.1 uncultured Acidimicrobiia bacterium | reverse complement strand
CTCGGATCGCGAGCGCACTCAGCACGGCCCTTTGGGGACCGTCGAACGTGGCGACTGCTCCGTCGCCGGTCATCTTCGCCTCCTCGCCACGGAACCTCTCGAGGTTCCGTCGGATGATGCGATCGTGATCGCCGAGCAGATCGAGCCACTTCTCGTCACCCATGGATGCCGCACGCTCTGTCGACCCGACGATGTCCGTGAACAGCACCGTGGCGAGAGCGCGGTTGGTTTCTCGAACCCCAGACTTCCCGGTCACAAACTCCTCTAGGAGATCCAGGGTTGGTTCGGTGTCACCGGCATGGAAGGGAAAGGTGTCCGCGCCTTCGACAATCTCCAGGCGAGCGCCCGGGATGTTGTCAGCGAGAAAGCGGCCATAGTCGAGTCTGTGGAAGAGGGCTTCCCTGCGATGGATGACCAGCGTGTCGGCCTGGATGGAAGGGAGGGCGGCACGAACGTCCGTACCCGCAATCCAATCGACGGCAAATGCAGCTGCTCGAGGTCTCTGGGCAGCACGCTGGAAACGGACGAACCAGGCCTTGAAGCGCAGATCCTCTGCGACCGAAGGAGCGGTCAGCCAGAGCACATCGCCAGTAGTTCCGTGCTGGGTCAGCCAGGCCGACTTCATGTTCTCGATCGCCTCATCGGGGGCCCCAATCTCATAGTCGTCGGCACGCTTGAGACGGGGGTAGGAATTGATCAGCACGAGACGGGGAAACTCATCGGGATACGTCGCGGCAAGCATCATCGCGAGCATCCCGCCTTCGGCGTCCCCGATGAGAACCGAGGACCTCGAGCCCACCTCGTTGAGGACCGCACGAATGTCATCCATGTTCTCCTCGACCGGCGGGACAACAGCCCTCGATGATGCGTCTGACACACCGGTGGAGAGTTTGTCGATGAGAATCACGCGCCCCATGGATGCCAGCCGGTCGAAGTACCTGATGGCCGAAGGCTCATCCCAATACATGTCGACGTTGGTCAACCAATGGGTGATGAACACCAGATCGGGACCGCCCGAACCAAACACCTGATAGCCAATGGCTCCGCGCGGCGTGTTGATGAACGTCGTGTCGGGGCGGCCACTACCGCTGCTGAACGTCACGCAGGGATCCTACCCAAAGCGCCCACCGGGCCTCCCGGCCGATTGCGGCACAGCCGCTTGACCCGCCGAATGGGGTTCGGGCCCAGTCTCGTTCGTGGCGGGCACTGGTAGCGTCGGAGACAACGCCCGGCGATACGAAGGAGCGTCTCATGGCAAGGCGAAACGTGATCATCATCGGGGCCGCAGGACGGGACTTCCACAACTTCAACACTCGCTATCGCAATGACCCGGATACGAATGTCGTGGCGTTCACCGCCGCCCAGATCCCCGACATCGAGGGTCGCCGCTACCCCGCTGGGCTTGCGGGGCCGCTGTACCCGGATGGCATCCCCATCCATGCAGAGGAAGAACTCGAGCGCCTCATTGCCGAGCTCGATGTCGACGAATGCGCCTTCTCCTACAGCGATATCTCCTACGACCACGTGATGCGCCTCGCCTCCATTGTCCAGGCAGCCGGCGCCAGCTACACCCTGCTCGGCCCTCGCGACACACAGGTCGCCTCGAGCAAACCCGTCATCTCGGTGTGCGCCGTGCGCACGGGCGTTGGCAAGAGCCAGACGACCAGACGGGTGATCGAGATCCTCCTCGCCATGGGGCTGCGCCCCGTCGCCATTCGTCACCCCATGCCGTACGGCGATCTGGACCTCCAAAGGGTGCAACGGTTCGCCGCCGTCGAGGACCTCGCCAAGCATGACTGCACGATCGAGGAGATGGAGGAATACGAGCCGCACGTGGTTCGGGGGAACGTCATCTACGCCGGTGCTGACTATGAAGCGATCGTGCGTGCCGCCGAGAACGACCCGGACGGGTGCGACGTGATCGTGTGGGACGGTGGCAACAACGACTTCTCCTTCTACGACACCGATCTGTATCTCACGCTGGTGGATCCGCACCGACCGGGTCACGAGCTGAGCTACTACCCGGGCGAGACGAACCTGCGGCTTGCAGACGTCGTGGTTGTGAACAAGATGGACAGCGCACCGGCCGAGGGCGTTGCTGCCGTGCTCGCCAATGTCGAAGCGGTCAACCCCGGCGCAAGCGTCGTGAAGGCCAACTCGATCCCGAAGGTCGACAACCCGTCGATCATCGCAGGCAAGCGGGTTCTCGTCATTGAAGACGGCCCAACCCTCACCCACGGCGGAATGACCATCGGAGCCGGCACCGTTGCAGCGGAGATGCACGGCGCAGCCGAGCTCGTGGACCCACGACCACACGCTGTCGGCAAGATCGTGAACACCTTTGAGACGTACCCTGGCATCGGCACCCTGCTACCCGCCATGGGATACGGCGACGAGCAGATTCGAGATCTCGAGCAGACCATCGAAGCAACAGACTGCGATGCCGTCGTGATCGGTACCCCGATCGATCTCGGACGGATCATCAACATCTCCAAGCCACACACCCGCGTGTACTACGACCTCGAGGAAATCGGTGATCCGAACCTGGGTGACATCCTCGCATCGTTCGCAGCCGATCAGGGGCTCGTGTGAGCTACGCAGCAGGCCTGGCCGAGGTTCGCAACGAACGAGACCTGTTCTTCAAGGAGCACTACGCCTCGCCAATGCCCGATGAGGATCAGGCGATATTCACGGGTCTCGACTACTTCCCAGCGGAACCAGCATGGCGGATGCGTGTGTCCGTCAGCCACACGGAGCCGACCAGGATCGATATTCCCTCGACCTCGGGCATGGACAGTGTCTATGCGACGGTCGGATCAGTTGCGGTGACGATCGGCGATTCGGACTACGACCTCGTCATGCTCGACGACGGCGATGGTGGCATCTTCGTCCCATTTCGCGATGGAAGCTGCGGTTCGGAGTCCTATGCGGGAGGACGGTATGTGGGTGTGACCACTGACGAGGATGGCCTCTCGTTCATCGACTTCAACACTGCCTATAACCCTTGGTGTGTCTATGACGACGAGTTCGTCTGTCCACTCCCACCACCCAGCAATTGGATCATCGAGCCCATACTCGCGGGCGAGAGGATGTATCGCCCCGGGGCTGCGCCGCGGGTGGAGTGACCCCACTGCTCCCGCCTCCCTTTGCGGGGTCGTTGTACGTACGACGTACTACCTACTACGAACCGGGTTCTCGGCCTAGGCGCCGTTCTCCACGAGGTAGGCCGCCGCTCCGTCGATGGTGAGGAACTCCTTGGCGTCACGCTGGGGGATCTCGACACCGGTCGCTTTGCTGATGCCGATCAGCCAGTTGAGGAAGTCCATCGAGTCGAGGTCGAGTTGCTCGTCGAGCTCAACATCGTGCTCCACGGTGGCAGGGTCCACCTCTGGCGCGATTCCATCAAGTACCTCGAAGATCGTGGCCTTCGCTTCATCCTCTGTCATAGGGATTCTGGCTCCTGGAGTAGTCGGTCAATTGCAAGGAGAAGCAGCCCACCGGTGTGCCCGTCCGTCACACGGTGATCGGCTGCGAGCGTGGCGCGCACGACCGGCCTAACGGCCAGCTCCCCCTTCACCACGACGGGAGCATCGGCAACGCGGCCGAAGCCGATGATCGCAACCTGGGGAGGCACGATCACGGGAAAGGTCTCTTCCACGCCCCTGTCACCCAGGTTCGTGACGGTGGCCGTCTGATCCGTCATCTCAGACCCGCGCAATCGCCCGGCACGAGCCCTCGCAACGAGATCGGCCAACGCTTCCATCATCTCGCTGGGCGTCAACATGTTGGCGTCGTGAATCGCAGGGGCGACCAGACCGCCACCCCGCAACGACACCGCGACACCGAGATGTACGGAATCCGCTGGTCGGAAGCCGCCGTCAACCCAGTGGCCATTGAGGTCACTGAACTCAGCCAAGGCACACGCCGCCGCCTTCAGCAAGAGGGCTGCTGGCAGCACACGATCTGTGATCGGACGCTGCTCGTTGAACTCCTCCAACCAAGCGATCGCCCGGCACATGTCAATCGCGGTTCCGAGGTAGTAGTGGGGTATCTCACGCTTGGACCGCTCCATCGACCTGGCGATGGCGATCCGCATCGCCTGTGCCTTGTCGGCCGGTGCCGTCGCCACCTTTGCTGGCTCCGCGTCGGGTTCCGGTCGCTCGCCCACCAGCACAGCAACATCAGCTGCCACGACCATCCCGTCCGAGCGCGAGGTCGCAGCCAGCTCGAGATCGACCCCGGCTTCGGCCGCTGCACGGCGCGCCCGCGGACTTGCCTTCACCCTGGTGGTCACCAGGGCCCCGGTCCTTCCGTTGGACGGTGCGGTAGCCAGCACTCCCCGCTCGACATCGCCTCGCGTCACCATGCCTCCTGGGCCTGTTGCCGCAATGCCGTCTATGTCCACACCCAGCTTGTGGGCGAGATGCCGCACCGGTGGAGTGGTTCTTGAAACGGCCTCTCGCGGATCCTCGGCCACGAGCGCCCCGGCAGGTTCTGGAGGTACTGCGGCGGGTATCACCGGTTCTGCCGGAGCCGAGGCTGGATCGTCGTCGACAGAACGCAGCCGTGCGATCGGTGTGCCAACGGCAAGCCGAACCTCGCCCGCCTCGACCAACAACTCATCGACGGTCGCATCCTCCCAGCACTCCACTTCGATGATGCCCTTGTCTGTCTCCACCTCAGCGACGATTTGCCCACGTTCGATCGTGTCACCCGGTGCAACCAACCAAGCAACGAGGGCGCCCTCGTCCATGTCTGCGCCGAGCGAGGGAAGGACGAAGTCGTTCATGAGCCGACCACGTCATGCACCGCTGCAACGATGCCCGGCACTTGCGGGATCGACGCCTCCTC
>CAJQOW010000228.1 GCA_905480055.1 uncultured Acidimicrobiia bacterium | reverse complement strand
CTCGACCGCTTCGGTGTGAGCGTGGACGCGGCCGGTGAGTTCATCATCGATACCGGCACTGTGGTGCAGACATCGCGATCAAAGAACACGACCGTTGCGTACCCGCAGGGTCCGTTCTGCGTGGGGTGATGTGAAAGTGATCCTCTCCCACATCGTTGTCGCCACTGCAGAGGTGTCGGAACCTGTCGACTCTGCTGGTGGCCTTGGAGTCGGCGCACTTGCGCTCCTGCTGGCTGTCGTCCTGATCCTGCTGTTGATGGGCTACCTGTTTGTCAACTCACGTCGATCCCGTGCGGCGTCCGGCGAAGCGTCGCCACCGAACCAGTCACCACCGGCATCGGATGACGAACTCGAGAACACCAAGCTGACCAAGGTCCTGCGGGCCGCGCTCTTCGGTTCCATCCTGTTGGCCATCGCCCTGCCTTGGTACGCAGCGAACGAGCCAGATCGCCAGGCAGAGGCGGCAGAAGCAATCGTGGAGCTCGACGTCGAGGAGGGCGGCCATTGGTTCAGCACGGATGGCTTCGGTTGTGCTGATTGCCACGGCCCACTCGGAGGCGGCGGTGCTGCGGCATACGTCGAGGAGCGTTCCGGTGTCGAAGTCAGCTGGGCGGCTCCTTCGCTCGATGACGTGCTCTTCCGCTACGACGCTGACGAGGTTGAGTACTGGATCGTGTTCGGCCGAGCCAACACGCCGATGCCTGCAAACGGACTCGAGGGTGGCGGGGCCATGACCGAGCAAGAGGTGGATCAGACGATTGCGTGGCTCGAATCGATCCAGGTCAGCCAGGCCGATGCGTTCGCCAGGGCCGAGACCACTGCTGCCCAAGCTTTGGCTCGGATCGAGAACGGTGCGGTGAGCACCGAATCGCTCATCAACCGCCAGGCCATCGATATCGCAGATGTGAAGGCTGCACCAGCAAAGGCCGACACTGTCGGCGGCTTCCCTGATGACATCAAAGACCTCTTCCAGGCACCGGGGACCTGCACCAAGCAAACCGCCGCACTGATCGGGGCCAGCTGCGACGACCCAGGTCCAGATAGCGACAGGGACGGTGTGAGCGACCCGACCGAGAAGGCGCTGACCGAAATTGCCGCCGTCTCGATGGAGACGATCACCATCATCGTGGCCACCGCCGAGCCCGGCGTGCCGGTCACATATTCCTTCGGACCGAACCCGACCTACGACGTCCGTTTCGATCCATTCAATGGATTCACGAATGAGACAGCCGAGGGGCCAGAGGCAGATCTCGTTGCCGCTGAGGCACTGCTCGATCACCTCGAAGAGGATGTCTTGCTGCTCAACGTCACCAGCGAGCGGCAGGATCAGTTCCTCGCAACACTCGAGCCTGGTCTTGCCTTCCTCGAACAAGCGCTCGTCGATCAGCCCTGGGCTGTCGACTTCGACGAGGTTGCCTCTGCGATGGGCACATCCACCGAGGATGCCGAGCTCGCGGTGGGCCTGTTCAACGCATACTGCGCCCGCTGTCACACCGGCGGCTACAGCGCGGGAGCGGCATTCGAACAAGGCGCCGGCTCAGGGGCCTGGGGCCCCGCATTGGTCGACGGACGGTCGCTGATCCAGTTCCCGGATGAGGATGACCAAAAGGTGTTCATCGTGACGGGCTCACAAAACGCGGTCGGCTATGGCGTCAATGGAATCGGGTCGGGACGGATGCCCGGCTTCGGCAACGTCCTCTCGCAGGAGCACATCGATCTCATCGTTCAGTACGAAAGGTCCATGTGATGGCCCCTCGCTTCGCCACCCGCATGCGCTCGGAGGAGTCGGGCCTTTCGACGCTTGAATGGCTTGGCATTCTGGCCTTCATTGCCTCGATCCTTGCGATGATTCCCTTCACCAGGGAAGCGATCGTCGATGCCGTTGGCGTGCTGTTCAACCAGCGTGATCCTGACTCCGGTGAGCTGAGCGACCTCTCTGAGGCAATGCGGGGGTTCGGCATCGCCATCGCTTCAGTGGTCGTGTTCATCGGATCCGGTTTCTTCTTGTTGTTCACCGATGTGGGCCGCAGGCTTGCCTTCCTCCTCACCGGAGCAGCAACCTTTGGGTGGCTGATCATCAACGGTGTGCTGTTCATCGTCTACGCACCGCGGGGCGTCCGTCCGGAGAACCTCGAAGGTCTGAACGCCTTCCAGATCCGGCTCCCTGCGATCGCCCTGACGCTCGGCGCCCTCGTGCTCTTCAGCATGTTCGCGGTTGCCTTGAGCCGATATGAGGCAGACGCGGAAGCCTGAGGCCTTCCGCCTCGGGAGTAGTACGTCATACGAAGTACGTAGTACGACCCACTGCGTCGTCATACGTATGACGTACGGCGTCGAATAGTCGATCTCGAAGGAATCGACTATTCGTTGAATTCCTCGTCAGGGATGTCTGAGTCGTAGAGAGCAGACGGCTTCCCGCTGATCTCCTCGTCGTAGTCCTCTTGGAACCATTTCTTGACCCCCATGTAGATGAGGACGACGGCGACGATCACGACGACGGTGGTTATGAGGAAAGCCTCCATGCTGTCGAGCGTAGCAGACGGAACGCCAGCTCCCATCTTGGGCAAGCACGAGGCATACGGGCATCCATCCATATCAGAATCGACCAGGCCTCCGGGGCGAGGGCCCGATGAGTCGCGAACCGGGCCCTATGCCGGGTCGCCCGTGGCGGACGAGCTGAGGTGATAGGCCAAAATGCCAAGCTCGGTGGACAGGTCAACCCTTCGGACGCTCACATCATCCGGGAGCTTCAGGATGATCGGCGCCAGGTTGAGGATCGACCGCACGCCAGCTGCCACGAGCTTGCTTGCAACCTCTTGTGCGGCCGCTGTTGGCGTGGCAATGACACCGATCTGGATGTCGCGTTCTGCCACGATCGACTTCAGGGAGTCGAAGGCCTCCACGGTCAGGCCATCGATGGGCGTGCCGATCTTTTTGTCGTCGACATCGACCACCGAGACGATCTCGAAGCCCCAGGTCTCGAAGCCCTTGTAGTTCGTGATGGCTGAGCCGAGGTTTCCGGCGCCAACGATCACCACGCGGTACGTCTTTGTCATCCCGAGTACGCCCTTGATCTGGGACATGAGCTCATCGATGTCATACCCCACACCTCGTGTGCCGTGGGTACCGAGGAAGGACAAGTCCTTGCGGACCTGGGCAGCCGTAACCCCTGCTCCCTCCGCGATGTGCTCTGACGAACACTGCGAAGAAACCGTTGCCAAGTCCGCCAGACACCGCAGGTAGCGCGGCAGGCGTGCGACGGTAGCTGAGGGTATCGGGGCGTTCATGGCGCGGAGCATAGGGCGGCATTTGGGTGCCCCGGTTCTCGATTCGGCACGAGTTCATACTGGTGCCCGCGTGCCAGTATCCTCCCGAGCCATGGAGCTCGCCGACTATCTGCCGATCGCTCTGATGACCCTGCTGGGGATCGTCTTCGCTGTCGCATCCCTTCTCATCTCGCGGCTCCTCGCCCCGTCGAATCCGACGCCAGAGAAGCTTGCTCCCTATGAGTGCGGCATCGT
>CAJQOW010000227.1 GCA_905480055.1 uncultured Acidimicrobiia bacterium | reverse complement strand
CCGTCGCGCTATCGGAGGGCGCCTACGCCATGGTCGTGATGTCGCGTCGGGAGCCCCGCAAGATTGTTGCGGTGCGCAAGATCAGCCCACTGGTCGTCGGGCTTGGAGATTCCGAGACCTTCCTGGCCTCTGACATCCCTGCGGTGCTTCATCACACCCGGGACTTCCTGATCATCGAGGACGATGAGCTTGTCGTGGTGACCGAGGACGGCGCTGTCGTCGAGACGATCGCAGGCGAACCGGTCGACCGTCCCGTCACGCACATCACGTGGGATGCCGAGCAGGCCGAAAAGGGTGGCTACGACCACTTCATGCTCAAGGAGATCCATGAGCAACCAGCGGTTGTTACTGAGACGCTTGCGGGGAGGCTCGATGAAGATGGAACGGTGTGGCTCGAGGACGTCGGTTTCGACGACGCCTACGCCGCAGCGATCGACAGGGTCTGGATCACCGCCTGCGGTACGGCATACCACGCCGGGCTCATAGGCCAGGAGATCTTCCGCCGCATCCTGAGGCTCCCGACCAACGTCGAGTACGCCCACGAGCTGCGATATGCCGATCCCATCGTTGGACCAAACGAGCTGACGATCGCCATTTCGCAGTCAGGTGAGACGGCGGACACACTTGCGGCAGCAAGGCTCGCCTCAGACAACGGTTCGAGGATGCTCGCCATCACCAACGTCGTCGGGTCGACCCTGTCTCGATACGCAGACGACATCCTCTACACCCGTGCCGGCCCAGAGATCTCCGTGGCGTCCACCAAGGCGTATATGGCGATGCTGATCGCGCAGTACCTGTTGGCATTGCGCATCGGATCTGCCAGGGGGACGGTCAACAAGGAGCTGGCAGCCAAGGTGTCGCACGGCCTGCACCAGATGCCAGCGGCACTCGAAGAGGTTCTCCAACGCGAGTCCGAGGCCATCAAGGCTGCGGAACTTGTCCAAGATGCTGACGACATGTACTTCATCGGGCGAGGTCTCGACTTCGCCGTTGCGATGGAGGGCTCCCTGAAGCTGAAGGAGATCTCGTATCTCCATTCAGAAGCGATGCCTGCGGGAGAGCTCAAGCACGGAACTCTGGCACTGATCACTGACAATGTGCCCGTGGTGGTGTTGCTGACCCAGCGTGATGTGTACGACAAGACCATCTCCGCTGTTCAAGAGGTGAAGGCGAGGGGTGGCACGATCATCGCTGTCGCCTACGACTCCGACACGGAGATTGACAAGTACGCCGACCTGGTCATGCGGATCCCCGATATGGAGGACCTGATGGCACCGGTCTCTGCGGTTGTGCCATTGCAGCTCATGGCATATCACGTCGCCCGCATGCGTGGCCACGACATCGACCAGCCCAGAAACCTGGCGAAGAGCGTGACTGTGGAGTAACGCTTGGACCGTGAGCCCTGAGCCGTGAGCCCTGGGGCTGATGGTTGTTGGGTATCTGTTGTCTGTAGTTCGGATTCGGCGCGATACTGGTCGTAGGGCCATGGACCGAGTTACCGATATCGATCGATATCTGCGGGCATACTTCGCCTCGCAGCAGATGCCGACAGCGGCGCCGTCGCAGCCCCACGCCCGTCCTTTCGTCACCATCTCGCGCCAGGCGGGAATCGGCGGGCATGAACTCGCCGACACGATGGTGGATGTCTTCTCGACGATTGACGACCCACTCTTTGAGGGTTGGCGGGTCTACGACCGGACGTTGTGCGAGATGGTCGCCGAGGATCCCCGGTATCGAAAGAACCTCGACTCGCTCCTCGAGGAGGAGTATCGAGCGAAGACGAACGATTTCTTCCACCAGATGCTTCGCTCAACGGTCGACCAGAAGCTGGTGATGAACCGCGTCTTCCTCGCCGTGCGGACCGTTGCAGGCATCGGCAAGGCGGTGATTGTCGGACGCGCAGGGGCGCAGGTGTCCATGGATCTCTCCGAAGGCGTGTCCATCCGAGTTATCGCACCCGAGGACGTTCGCGTTGCGCGAGCCGTCGCAGCGCACGGTCTCACGGAACGGGAAGCCAGGGCAAGCGGGCGGAAGCGTGACGCTGATCGGGCCCGATTGGTCAAGGCCCACTTCGGCACCGATATCGACGATCCGGCTGGCTACGACGCCGTGTTCAACGCGGGAGAGGTGTCGTTCGGCGAGATCGCACGGAGCGTCGCCATCATGATGCGCTCCCGGTCCAAGGCGATCTGACAGGAACGGGGTCATCACGGAACGCGTCCTCGTCGGTCACTTCATGTCCAGGGAACGGGCGGCACGATGCGCTGGTGTCTCGTGCGATGAAGTGCGGCGGCGTCCTGACCTGCTCCGCATCGGTGGGACGTGGCTGCCGGAGGTCTACTTCGCGTTCCAGTTCGACGAGGCGGGCATCAAGCGCGACCTCGGTTCGGTGGTCCTCGAGCTCAGGGGTGGATACAACGATGTGGAGATCGCTGACTGGCTGGCTCGTCCCAACCAGCTGCTGGACCAGCTCAGTCCACTCCGCTGGAGCGCAAGTGGACGTCACTGGAAGAACCTCAACGCTGCTGCAGCGAGAGCGGGTCCATGCCATGACGACGCGTGAGTCTGCGCATCGAGTGCGGGCCGCTACGCTCGCATGCCATGGAGATCATTGGTTTGGGCGTGGACCTTGCGGACGTTGCGAGAGTTCGCAACCTGCTCGCCAAGAACCCCGAAGCGTTTCGCAAGCGGTGCTTCACCGACCGCGAGTGGGAGTACGCACAACGGTTCGCCGATCCATCCGAGCGGCTCGCTGCACGCTTTGCGGGCAAGGAAGCGGTGATGAAGAGCTTGTTCACCGGATGGCGTCGTATCCCGTGGGTCGACATCGAGATCACCGGCGGCGGGCCCCCGAGGGTCAACCTGTTCGGGAAGGCTCGCCAGAGGGCTGACATGCTCGGCGTCGTTGACATCAAGCTGACGATTACCCATACGAGGGACACAGCCATGGTGTTTGCCATATCCCAGGGAGAGCACGAGTGAGACCTGTCATCAGCGTCGAGGAGATGCAACGCGTTGATGCTGAGGCGTCCGTGCCCGTTGATGCCTTGATGGACGCCGCTGGCTATGGGGTCGCCATTGTGGCGGCGGAGATGGGGGCGACCTACGGGGCGACGGTTCACATCCTGTGCGGGAGCGGCAACAACGGCGGTGACGGTTATGTCGCAGCCAAGTACCTCCAACGACGCGGTGCTCGAGTCGTCGTGCACTACCTCGGCTTCCCTTCCGCTGATTCACCCGTCGGGAGAGCGTTCGATGCTGCCGCTTCTGCGGGGGTCAGGTTTGCGCCGATGTCTGCAGTGGAGCCGGCAGATCTGATCATCGACGCCCTGTTCGGCACGGGATTCCATGGATCGCTTCCCCCAGAGGCCGCTGCCTGGACATCGACCGGGTCGCCGGTGCTGTCCGTGGACGTTCCCTCCGGCTTGATCGGCGATACCGGGTTGGCAGAGGGTCCCGTGTTCCGCGCAGACCGAACCGTCACCTTCCACGCTCGCAAGCCGTGCCACGTCCTTGGCATCGGACCGGATGTGTGTGGCGATGTTGTGGTGCTCGACATCGGTCTCGAAGGCGGTCACCCCGTCATGGGCATCGTCGATGACTCCGACATTCGGATTGCCCATCGAACTCGTACACAGCACAAGTGGAGCGCTGGTGCGGTGGCGACGGTTGGGGGCATGCCAGGGTTCACCGGTGCCGCACTCCTTGCCGCCCGCACGGCACTGCGTTCAGGTGCCGGGGTTTCCTCCATCCTCACGACTGC
>CAJQOW010000226.1 GCA_905480055.1 uncultured Acidimicrobiia bacterium | reverse complement strand
AACCACGCCGAGGAACAGAGCGAGTACGAGGCTCAGTTGGTTCGCCAAATCCTTGACATTGACGCCGGGCGTCATCGCCGTTGGTGCGTCAGGCAGAATCTCAGTGGTGGACTTGGCAGCCTCGAGCGACTCATCTCCAGTGCTGTCGATCGAGTAGTTGGTCAGTATCTCGTTTGCGGCCTCCTCATCGACCAACACCTGCGGAGGGACGACCTGATCTGCCTCGGTGAGGATCGAGAGCGGATTCCATGCGAAGAACATCGCGACGGAAAGCACCAGCAGCAGCACCATGGCGCCGAAGATGATGATGCCCTGGAAGGCCTGGTTGTAGGACGTGCCACGCATGCCACCGAGCACGACAATGAAGGCTGTGAAGCCGCCGGCGATACCCACCCAGAAGATGTAGGACGCGGCGGTACCAATGGCATCGAGGGGAATGAGCAGGTTGAAGAGGTGTCCGGCACCAACCAACTGGGGCACCAGGTACACCGTGCCGATGATGACGCCCGTTATGATGGTGAGGAGGCGCACCTGGGGACCTGCGAATCGCTCCTGGAGGGCATCTGCCACGGTGTACTTGCCCGAACGTCGCAGCGGACTGGCAAGTGTGAGCACGACCACCACCCAGCCGGCGAAGAAGCCGAGCGCCAGCCACCAGTTGTCGATACCGAAGAGCGCTATCGCTCCGGCAACACCGAGGAAGCTGGCTGCACTGGCGTAGTTGCTGAACATCGCCACGCCGTTGAGCTTCCATGGGATCTGTCCACCGGCCACGTAGAACTCGTCCGTGCTCTTGGTCCAGCGCCTGCTGTACCAACCAATCCCGAAGAAGGTGGCCATGCCGAGGATGAGAATTGCGAGGGCAATGACGTTGAGGTCGTCCATGGCCTAGCCCTCGATCTTCGAGAGGTAGATACGCGTGATGACCAGACCGGCGATGATCAATCCCATGCCGAGGACGAAGCCAAGGGGTAGACCGAGAATGGTGTCGGTCGCTGCGAACTCGGCGAACTCAGCCGAGGTCAGGACTGCGACGGAGAAGTAGATGACGCCGAAGACGGCCAGGAGGCTCCACGCCCACTTGGCACGCGTTGTGCTGAAGGGCGACCAGTGCTGGTCGTCATGCGAATGCGGCCCTTCCCGATCCACCCCCTCCCCCTCGAACGGGTCGGAATGGTCCGGTGTCGGATCCACAAGCATCTCCCTCCGCTTCGGAACCGTCCCTGCCATTTTAGATCCCGGCGGGGTCCACGAAGCAGTTAGCGCAAGGATGTGGGGGAGGACGCTGCGCTGTGACAAGATGTTCATACGGAGCAATCGGAGTGCCCCGGTGGCGAACAGACGGGCCAGCAACAGCGACTCGATCAAGGTTCCGCTGACGCGTCCGCCCGGTGCAGGTGTACTGGCTGCGTTGGAGGGTGCTGCCTTGATCGCCGGGCACCTCGTTGCCACACCGCTGATCGGGCAGAAGCGGCTGCAATGGGGCACAGAGGGGTCCGAGGCGACAGCTGCCCTACCGGGGGATTCGTTGGTGGCCGAACCGAAGTGGTCCTACACCCTCGGGGTTGGCATCGATGCGCCGCCCGAGGACGTATGGCCGTGGATCGCACAGATCGGCCAGGGCCGCGGCGGGTTCTACACGTACCAGACGCTTGAGAACCTCGCCGGATGCAAGGTCACGAACACGACCGAGATTCTCGAAGAACATCAGAATCCAGCAGTTGGCAACGCCGTTCACCTTCATCCAACGACGCCTCCGATGCGCATCGAGATCGCAGAGCCTCCACACGCACTGGTGCTGTTTGGGGAACCTGCTGACATCGGCGAGGAGGAGGCGTGGGGCGTTTCAACGTGGCAGTTCGTCGTCAGGGATGGAAGCCCGGACAGGAGCCGCTTCCTGACGCGGGGCCGCTACGACTACGCACCGGGCTGGAAGAGCAGGTTGGCGTTTGGGCGCTTCCCCATCGAAGTGATCAGCTTCGTGATGAGCCGCAAGATGATGCTCGAGGTCAAACGGTTGGCAGAGCGCGACGCCTAGCCGTCCATCACGTCGTCTCTGATCTGTCAACGATCACGGCCGTCGGTCGGTCGCAACGGGTCAGCGGCTGCGCTTCCATTCCTCGTATGCCTCCGGGTACATGTCGCCATGGCTGCCGCGCACGTGGGCAGCGAGACCTGCCATGCCCTTTGCCGTCTCCCCACAGAAGGGGCACGCGACGGGTGGCTTCGGTGCACTCCGCCCATCCTTCTTCTTCGGCGGCTTCTTCGATGCCGTCGGAGCCGGTTCGTCGATCCCTTCGAGGGCGACGATGGCCTCCTCGACTCTCGAGCGCTCGGCGTCGAGACGGTCGCGTTCCTCGTACAGGGCCTGCAGTGCTGCTGAGATGCTCATGCCTCCAGCGTATCAGCCGGAGCCCAATCCCTCTCGGGCGTGCACGCGCAGCACTCGGTATCGGCGCGGTGACTCGTGCGTATGATTGTGGTGTGCGGGGTCACCCTGGCTCCACAGCGCGAAAGGAATACACCATGTCCATAGGGCCTGTGCAACTGCTCGTAATGGGCTTCGATCATCCCAACTTCACTGGCGAGATCATCGAGGAACTCGAGCGACTCCGAGAGAGCAACACGGTGAAGGTCATCGACGCGCTTGCCGTCTTCAAGGATGCGGAAGGCGACATCGAGGTCGCCCATCTCAGCAACCTGTCGGTTGAAGAAGCAGTTGAGATCGGCAGCACCATCGGCGCACTCATCGGCCTTGGCATCGAGGGTGAAGAAGGTATGGAAGCCGGAGCGATCCTTGGAGCCGAAGCTGGCTTGGACGGCAATCTCGAGGTCTTCACGGACGAGGATGCCTGGGATGTCATCGAAGAGATCCCGAATGACTCGGCGGCAGCTCTTCTTCTCATCGAGCACCACTGGGCTGTCCCCTTCCGCAACGCGGTGGCACGCGCTGGCGGTAGGCGCCTCGGAGATGCATACATCTCACCCATCGACCTCGTCGCAATCGGTCTGGTTGCCGAAGCCGAGGCTGAGATGCTGGCAGAACTCGACGCCGCAATCTGAATTCCCGATAGCAAGCCACACTCGAAACACAGGAGGTCGAAAGATGCCAGCACCACGAAGAGTCGCACGGCGCACGTCTCGGCGCACGGCTCGGCGACGCCGCTAGCCAGCAGTCTGAAGCAAC
>CAJQOW010000225.1 GCA_905480055.1 uncultured Acidimicrobiia bacterium | reverse complement strand
GTTGTACTCGTCTATGAGCGCGGCACGAAAGGCATCGACGCTATCGGCGTCTACGGCTGCAACTGCGCACCCGCCGAAGCCCGCACCGGTCGCGCGGGCCCCGAAACAACCGTGCAATCGTTGCGCTGTGTCAACGATCATGTCCAGCTCAGACGTCGAGGACTCGAAGTCCTCGCGGATGCTCGCGTGGCTTTCGTTCAACAGTTCACCAAAGACCGCAAGGTTCCGCTCGCGCAGTGCACCTGCTGCCCGCACGACACGATCGTTCTCCGTTACCACGTGCCGCACGCGGGCGCTCGCCACAATGTCGAGCGAATCCGCCACGCCATCGAGATCCTGGACCTTGATCGAACGAAGACTCCTCACGCCGAGGTCCGTAGCCGCCCTCTCACAGGTCGCACGTCGCTCGTTGTAGGCCGACGACGTGAGTTCACGTCGGGTCGCAGTGTCCAGCACAACGAACACCACACCGTCGGGTATCGGGATCGGCTCGATCGAGAGGTCCTGACAATCGATCAACATGGCGGATCCGGCCAACGAAGCAGCGACGGTCAGCTGGTCCATGATTCCGCATTCCATGCCAACCCAGTCGTTCTCGGCTCGCTGTCCCGCCACTGCAAGAGCTTTCGAGTCAGCTGGTGGATCCTGGTTCCGTGCCAGTACCTCGGCCACAGCCATCTCGAGAGATGCGGACGACGAGAGCCCTGCGCCCAACGGCACATCTGACGCCACCGCACCGTCCCACCCCTGTCCATCCCGGACGTCCATCGCCCAGGCAACACCACGGACGTACTCAGCCCAAGGAGGGTCGCCGTGGGAAAGATGATCGAGATCGAACATCGCGGGTTCACCATGTTCCGAGACAATGTGCACGAGCGAGTCCTGACGCGAGCGAAACACGAGCTCGGTATCACGATCGATGGCCATGGGCAGCACGAACCCACCGTTGTAGTCGGTGTGGTCGCCGATCAGGTTCACCCGCCCCGGCGCTCGGGCTCTTCCGTCCGGAGCGCGGCTGAAGGTCGCAGCGAAGAGCGCACTCGCTCGCTGCTCAGCGTCCGGCATTCTCGTCGTCGAGGTAGTGGGTGGCGGACACCTCACGGAGCCGTCGCGAGGCGTCCTCCGGAGTGAGATCGCGCTGCGACTCGGCGAGCAGCTCATAGCCAACCATGAACTTGCGCACCGAGGCGGACCGCAGGAGCGGAGGCAGTATGTGGGCATGAAGCTGCCAATGGTCGATAGGTCGATCATCGAAAGGTGCACCGTGCCAGCCCATCGAGTACGGAAACGGCGCCTCGAAGAGGTTCTCGTAGCGAATGAGAATCTCCTTGAGCGCCGCGGCGAGTGCCGAGCGTTCGGGGTCGGTGAGATCGGGCAGGCGCTGCACCGCTCGTCGGGGAAGAATGAGCGTCTCGAACGGCCACACCGCCCAGTACGGAACAATGACCATCCAGTGATCGTTCTCGACAACTACCCGCTCGCCGGTCTTCTCCGCAGCCGCATAGTCGAGAAGGAGCACCCCGCCGGAGTCAGCTCGATACTCGGCTTGCTGCCGGTCCTCGGTTGCAGCGATTGTCGGGATCGACGTTTGCGCCCAGACCTGGCCGTGCGGATGCGGGTTGGACGCCCCCATGGCAGCCCCGCGATTCTCGAATACCTGCACGGACGGGTATGTGGCCCCGAGCTCCTCTGATTGTGCTGCCCACATCTCGACAACGGTCGCTATGGACTGCACATCCATCTGGGCAAGGGTGAGGTCATGTCGCGGTGAGAAGCAAAGGACGCGACATGTGCCCTGCTCCGGCTCGGCGACGAAGAGAGGGCTCACGCGTTTTGGTACCGAGGCTCCTTCCGGAACAAGCGCAGGGAAGTCATTCGTGAACACGTACGTTCCGGTGTACTCCTCATTTCGGATTCCTCCGGAGCGCTGGGTACCAGGGCAGAGGTAACAGTCGTGATCGAATGGCGGCAACCGATCGGCAGCCTGCTTCTCCACCTGACCCTGCCACGGTCTGCTCGTTCTTTGTGGCGACACGAGTATCCACTCATCGTTCAGGGGGTTGTAGCGTCGGTGAGGCGACCTCGAATCGTCACCAAAGGTCATCGGTTACCCACCGATCGAGCGCGGCGCCGACTGTCGAACACCCAGGAGAAATCAACGGTGCGGTCACCGATCTCCCAGATGTAGCGCCCTGCATCCCGAATCTGCGGGTCCGAGAGGAGCAGGTCATTCAGCTCCCCGCGCTGCGCAGCGGTCAACAGGTCAGGTGGGTCCGACACGCCGACGAATTGCGCAACAGTGGCGAGGTCCTTGAGCGCTGCAAGCGTGCGGTCGTCGAGGTCCGTGTCAGCCCTCAGGTAGATGACGTCGGGATCAACATCAATGACGCCTCTGAGCCAGAGCCGGTTGACAGATGTCGCCAGCGCGTTTCGTGCCCCCCTGCCTGACTCATCACCGAGTTCAGCGAGTTCCGGCACCTCCCACACCTCCGCCACATCAGGGCCGATCCGAATGCCGTCGAAGATACCCAGCGATGCGATGATCGGGGCACCACACGCGAGCAGGTAGCAATCGTCGCCAGCGGCTTCACGAATGGTTTGACACGCCATGCGGTAGGCCATCTCCCTCGGCATTGGATTCTCATGTGCACCCGGAAATGCACCGGCATACATGAAGTCGAGTTTGAGGTAGTCGTAACCCCAACTCCGTACCTCAGAGACGAGCTCTGCGAGGAAGTCGAGGGTTGCATCAGCAGTGGGATCGAGAGCGAAGTAGGGACTGCCCCAGTTGATGCCTGCAACCACCGGATCTCCCGTTTCGTCGCGAAGCAACAGGTCACTCCGTTCCTCCGCGAGGCGGGATGTCGACTGGGCGATCAGCGGGGCGAGCCACAGGCCTGGCAGGAAACCTGCCGAGCGAACATTCTCGGCCATCGCAGCCATGCCTGACGGAAACTTTGAGTTCGCCTGCCAGTCTCCGATCGCGCTCTCCCACCCGTCATCGATCTGCACGACATCGAACGGAAGGCCTTCAAGCCCGGCCAGCACCTCGTGCATCTTCGTCTCCGACACATCCTCGAAGAACGAGTACCACGAACACCAGACCCGGCCCTTTTCGGTCTTGCGTCGTCCGAACCGGGAGGCCAGGAGCGAGGCATACTCGGCCAACACAGCATCTTCCCGACCTCTGAGAACGACCCAGTTGATGGGTTCGCCATCCACAGAGCCCGCCAGCGCGGACCCGATCGGCATCACGCGGGCTCCAGGGTCGAGCGCTCCGAGCAGCGTCACGGAGCCGTCTGTGTGTTCGACGACACCGACGCCGCTCCCGCCGACCGAGGTGTCGAACGAATGAAGCGGATCGTCGTGCCCTAGGCGCCGTCCCTCATCAGCGATGGGGCGCACGTGCTCGTGCGGATCAACCCATCCGGACGGCGACCAGGAATGCCAGCCATGCTTGTAGAACGCGTCGTACGGCTCAACGTCCACAGCGACATTGCTGCCTAGCTCGAAGTGGACCTCTGGCATTGGATACCTACTTGATGCCACTCGAGGCAACGTTCTCGACGAAGTACCTCTGCGCCATGGCGAAGACAGCAAGCGGAATGATCACTGCCATTGCAACGCCAGCGAACACGAGCTGGGGCTGATCCGCGCCCTGGCCGCCAAGAATCGATAGCGCCAGCGTCAGAACGAACGACTCGGTGTTCCCAGCATCGATGACCACGAGCGGCCAAATGAAGCTGTTCCACGCATAGAGGAACTGGAACGTTGCGAGCGTTGCAATCGCGGGCCACGACAGCGGTACGAAGATCGTCCAGAGGATCCTCCAACGGGATGCTCCGTCGATGAATGCTGCCTCCTCGAGGTCCTTCGGGATCGACAGGAAGAACTGTCGCATGAGGAACGTCCCGTAGGCGGTATAGATGAACGGCCACACGAGCGCAGCCAGGGTGTTGTTCCAGTTGAGAGCAACAACGATCTGGAACAGAGGAATGATCAAGACCACAAAGGGAATCATGATCGACCCGAGATACCCAACAAACAGCGGGTCACGACCGGGGAACTTCATCCTTGCAAAGGCGTATCCACCCATGATCGAGGTGAAGAGGCTCCCTGCAACGACCAGCACGGTGATCAACACGGTATTGGTGATTGCCTTGTCGAAGTCACGAATCCCTAGAACCTCGTCGTAGTTCGACCACCGGGCCGTCACCTTCTCCGATGCTTGGGCGGTCCGGACAACCGCATAGCCGACGACGCTCGGGTCGTCGGGATCAACGAACATGCCGACTGCGGTTCCACGGATCAGAACGAGGTCCTCTGTCTCGCCTCCGAACGACACCGTGTAGATCGAGAGTTCCTCCCCGTCGACAACAACCGTCTCCCCAGTGTCGACAGCGAACTCGAGCGGCACGGCAATTGTCGTCTCGAGGTCATCAGGCTTGGCGAACAGGCCTGCCTTGATGCCCGACTCCACGAGCACCATGGAACGCTCCTCACCATCCTCCGACTCGACGGTGAACAGAGGTAGTTGCTCTCCGTCGACCTCGAGAGTCTCAGGCTCATAGGGAAGCACACGGGGCGGGTAGGTGAAGACATCGGAGGAGTCCTTCAACGACGTGAAGAACATGTAGACGAACGGGAAGATCATTGCGATCGCAAAGATCCCAAGGATCAGATAGATCGCTGCCCAACCGAGCCACTTGCGACGCCGGGCCTTGCGCGACAAACGCTTCGCCTCTGCTGCAGCCTTCTCCGAAGTGCGGGTGTCGAGATCAGTCATGATCAACCCATCCCGTCAGCTTCGGCACGGCGCTGACGCCAGAAATAGATGAGTGTCACCCCAAAGATGAATATGAACAGCACCCAGGCAAGAGCAGAGGCATACCCCTGGTTGAAGCGCTGGAAACCTTCTTGATACAGCTGCACGACAGGGGTCAAAGTGGAATTGTTCGGCCCGGACGGCGGAAGCTGGGGCCCCATGAGCACGAACGGTTCGGTGAAGATCTGGAGCCCGAGAATCGTCGTGGTCGCTACTACGAAGAACGTAGTTGGGCGAAGGAGCGGAACGGTGATGTTGCGAAACTTCTTCCACCAGCTCGCTCCGTCGATTTCCGCAGCCTCATAGAGGGAGAACGGGATTCCCTGCATACCTGCCACGAACAGGACGGCGTTGTATCCGGTCATGAACCAAGCAAAGAACAGGATGATGGACCACATCGCGAACTTCGGGTCCGACAGCCATTCGGGCTGTGGTGCGGTCAGGTTGACTCCAGGGATCACGTTGATCAGATCGAAGAATCTCAAGATGCCGTAGTTGATAAAGCCAATTGAGGCGTTGTAGAGCTGCTTCCAGATGAGCAGCACACCGAGGAGGCCTGCGACGTACGGGATGAAGTAGACGGCTCGGAACACCTTCATGCCGGGGATCTTCGAGTTCAGGAGTGCGGCAAGGAACAGTGCAGGAAACGTGGCCAGTGGAATCGCTACGAGTGCGAAGAAGAGGATGTTGCGAAATCCGACCCAGAAGTTCGGATCCCGTGCGCCCATGACGATGTCACCGAAGCGGAACGCCTGGCTGTAGCCGGCGGAAAGGGCGTCCGACGCTGCTTGGCCCGCGTCGAGAGAGACGAACTGAATGCTGAAGATCTTGATGTAGTTGTCAAAGCCGAGCCACGTGATCTCGGTGAGGCCATCCCATGCCGTGAAGGACACGAAGAGAGAGAAGGCCAAGGGAAATGCGAAGAATGCAAGAAACCCGAAAACGTTTGGCGACACGAAGAGGTAACCGTCGACGGCCTCAGCTTCGTCGAAGGTTGTGTTGAACAGCTCCGTCGCTGCATGACGTCGGAGCAACCAGAACGCGCCCCCACAGATCGCAGCGAAGACTGCCAGCACGAGGACGTCGGGTTCGACGAGGCGCCGCGCGAACTCGATCACTCCCGGTATCGCCCCGAGCGCCAACGCAAGGATGACGCCGCCACCGATGGCAAGCCACTTGCCGATCTGCTTGATCGTGCTCTCGGCGGTCTTGAATCGGTCAGCCTGGGAATAGATGAACCATCCGACGAGGACGATGAGGCTCCAATACCACGACTCCCTGAAGTTGTTGGCCAGCGCATCGATTCCTCGAAATACGCCCATCACCTGGAGCGCAGCAACCGTGGCGAGCACCAGAAGCGTGTACTGCAACAAGGTCGCGGCGGTCCGCCCCCGGTTGCGGTGACCCAACAGGAGGGGCACCGTGTAGAGCGCTGCGATCGCGACGATGACCGCCATCGCCACCGCGAGCCACAGACCAACCTCACGGAGCTCGAAGACGGCACCTGTGATCATGCCGATCGCAAGCGCAACCGCGCCGATGGCCACGATCACTTGCCAGATCACGACAGCGATCAGCCATGACGGCTGGGAACTCGGTGCGGTACTGGGTTCCTTGGTGATCGTTTGGGTGTTCTGGGTCACGATCCGTCTCTCGTTCGTTGAGGTCGTGTTGGGGTGGGGCCGAATGCCCCACCCCAACACGTCCTATCAAATCAGCCGTCGAAGTACTGATTCAGGTCGGTGCAGATGTTCGCCTCGTACTCCTCGATCGACAGGTCGCCGGTGACCACAGCGTTCACACGCGTGTTCATCTCGTCCCTGTACGAGGGCCAGTCACCATTCCACAGCGGAGCTTCCGTGACAGGGTTCTCGCTGAGACCCTGCAGGAATGCCTCGTTGTTCTGCGGAGGGGTGAACGTGACGAAGGCATCAAGCGCCTCCTGGCTCACACGGCTCGGGATGTTCGCACCGAGCTCGGCAACCTGTGCCTGCACGGGAGCGGAGGTGAGTGCACGGACCAGGGCCCATGCCTCCTCGGGATTCTCCGTGTTCGCGTTCACGACGTATGCACCCCAGAAGGCCCAGTTCGAAGGTCCACCAGGACCGTCAGGGAGCTTCACAACGTCGAAGTCGAAGGCGACCTCGCGGATGCCGGGCGTTGCCCAGCGACCGTTCTGGAACATGCCGATGTTTCCAGCCTTGAAGACAGGCTCGGGATCCTCACCGTAGGTGAAGCCAGCGCCGGTGGCATAGAAGTCACGGAACGCTTCGAGTCCGGCGATCGACTCAGCGGTGTCCAACGCGCATGCGTCGCGAGCATCATTGAAGAATCCGCCGCCGGCTGAGTTCAGCCACCATCCAACAGGGCCCCACCAGGAGCTCTGGCCGTAGCCTGCGATCTCGTCGCTGACTGCTGCTACTGCCTCAGCAACCTCGGTGAAAGCCGCCCAGTCCCACTCGCCTGCTGCTGCGAGCTCGCGAGGATCGGGAGCGCCAGCCTCAGCGATGAGGTCGTTGTTGAGGTACAGAGCAAACGTCGACACGTCACGAGGGAGTCCCCAAAGGTAGCTTGCCGGATCTGACTGTCCCGTCGCGGGATCGGTCGTGAGCTGCTCCATCGGACCTTCGTAGAACTCATCGACGCTGAACTCGGAGTCCGTGAGAGGAGCGAGATTGTAGATCACGCCCTTCGATGCGAACTCTGCGATGTCAGCTCCGGGAATCCAGAAGACATCAGGTGCTTCGCCCGCTGACAGCTGCGTACGACTTAATTACGTTAGAATGGTTTCCTTTAGAAATTCATCAGAAGTTGTACGGTGCACTGACCTCGGAGAAAGACTTACGACTGGCCAACGTGAGATAGCCGAATTCTGGAGTGTCGCGTTTTTCCCACGCATGCATCCCATGTGAAGTGGTTTCCCGTTTCACTGTGATGGCTCCCCGTATCTTCCATTGTTGGCATTACACGCACTACGAGCGAGGCGTCGTTTAGCCGTCATCGCCGCTCGTAAACAGCGTAATCCT
>CAJQOW010000224.1 GCA_905480055.1 uncultured Acidimicrobiia bacterium | reverse complement strand
GGTATCTGCCTCGGCCATCAGGTGCTCAGCCTGGCACTGGGTGCTACCACCTTCAAGCTGCCGTTCGGCCACCATGGCGGGAACCATCCGGTTCGCAGGATCAGCGACGGCACCGTGGAGATCACGTCCCAGAACCATGGATTCGCTGTGGATCTTTGGTCCCTGACTGATCGAGAGGCACCCGTGGCCGACGGCCTCCCGACGCCGGACATGCTGCCGAAGCGCGTGGACACAGAGTTCGGAGCCGTCAGTGCGAGCCACCAGAACCTGAACGACGGGACCAACGAGGGAATCGAATGCCACGACGTGTCGGCGTTCTCGGTGCAATACCACCCCGAAGCTGCACCAGGCCCCAATGACGCCATGAGGCTGTTCGATCGCTTCGCAGGGATCGTGGAGGCCAGCCATGGCTGAACGGAGGGACATCGAATCGATCCTGGTGATTGGCTCAGGGCCGATCATCATCGGCCAGGCATGCGAGTTCGACTACTCAGGCACGCAGGCCGTCAAGGTGCTGCGAGAACTCGGATATCGGGTCGTGCTCGTGAACTCAAACCCCGCAACCATCATGACGGATCCCGAATTTGCAGACGCCACCTACATCGAGCCGATCACAGCAGACGTCATATCCCAGATCCTCCGGAAGGAACGGCCCGATGCCGTTCTGCCGACCTTGGGCGGTCAGACCGCACTCAACGTGACCATGGAGCTAGCAGAGCTCGGTGTGTTCGAGGAGCTCGAGATCGAACTCATCGGTGCATCGCTCGACGCCATCGAAGCTGCCGAGGACCGGGGCCGATTCAAGGAACTGATGGACAAGGCTGGTCTCGAGACGTGTAGGGCGTTCTATGTGACCACGCTCGAGGACGCACGTGCAGCGGCCAATGAGCTCGGCTTCCCCGTGATGGTTCGTCCCAGCTTCATTCTCGGTGGAGGTGGAACTGGTCTCGCATACGATGCAGAGCAATTCGAGGAGATTGTGACGAACGGCTTCGACACGTCGCCGGTGAGCGAGGTGCTCATCGAAGAGTCGGTGTTCGGGTGGAAGGAGTACGAACTCGAGGTGATGCGCGACGCCGCGGACAACGCGGTGATCGTGTGTGCGATTGAGAACTTCGACCCCATGGGTGTCCATACGGGAGACTCCATCACAGTCGCACCCTCGATGACGCTTTCCGACCGCGAATACCAGGAAATGCGCGATGACGCCATCACCTGCCTGCGAGAGATTGGTGTTGAGACGGGCGGATCGAACGTGCAATTCGCTGTCGACCCGACAACGGGTCGGCGCATCGTGATCGAGATGAATCCGAGAGTGTCCCGGTCGTCGGCGCTCGCCTCCAAGGCGACGGGTTTCCCCATTGCGAAGATGGCGGCGATGCTCGCTGTTGGTTTCACCCTCGACGAGATCGCAAACGACATCACCGGCGCCACTCCAGCATCTTTCGAACCAGCTCTGGACTATGTGGTCGTGAAGATCCCACGGTTCGACTTCGCCAAGTTCCTATCCGTCGAACCGGTGCTGGGAACGTCCATGCAGAGTGTCGGTGAGGCGATGGCCATAGGAAGGACCTTCCCCGAGGCGTTCCAGAAGGCCTTGCGGTCGCTCGAGACCGGAAGGCTCGGACTGAACGCCGACCCGGCAGAGGCACAACTGGTCACGCTCAGTGATGAGGCGCTCCTCACCGCATGCTCGGTTCCAAGTCCTGAACGGGTATTCGAAGTCGGTGAAGCGCTCAAGCGAGGGATCCCGGTCACCGACCTCCACGCGATAACCAGCATCGACCCGTGGTTCCTCGACCAGATGCTCCAGATCGTGGAGGTCAGGCGGTCGCTCGAGATCGATGGCCCGACCGAGGCGTCGCTCCGTCATGGGAAGCGGTTCGGATACTCCGATGGCCAACTCAGTTACATCTGGGCGCTTCCCGAGGCCCGCATCCAGCAGCTGCGCGAGGGAGCTGGGGTCTCCGTGAACTACAAGACGGTCGATACCTGTGCCGCAGAGTTCGAGGCGCAAACACCGTACTTCTACTCGACCTACGAGGATGACAGCGAGGTACCAGCAGCGGGCAACCGCACCGTGATGGTCCTTGGCTCCGGACCGAACCGGATCGGGCAGGGCATCGAGTTCGACTATTGCTGTGTGCATGCAGCCTTTGCCCTCGAGGATGCTGGCTACGAGACCGTCATGGTCAACTGCAATCCCGAAACCGTCTCGACGGACTACGACACGTCGACGCGCCTCTACTTCGAGCCACTCACGACCGAGGATGTGCTGGCCGTCGTCGATGCAGAGAAGCCCGCAGCCGTGATCGTCCAGTTGGGCGGCCAGACACCGCTCGGCCTTGCCCATGCCCTCGAGGATGCAGGGGTCAACGTCGCCGGAACACCACCTGACGCCATTGACGCCGCCGAAGACCGCGAGAGGTTCTCTGCGCTCTGCGCGGAGATCGGCGTCGCTCAACCACCGCACGGAACGGCGACGTCGGTGGCAGAGGCTTTGGACGTCATTGACGCCATCGGGCTTCCTGCGCTCCTTCGGCCCTCGTACGTCCTGGGAGGGCGTGCGATGCGGATCATCTACTCCGTCGAGGAACTGTCCTCGTATCTCGCCGACCTGTATGGCGCGGTGCCTGGAGGTGAGGTTGACCTTTCGGACGCTCCGCTGCTGATCGATCGATTCCTCGAGTCGGCAACCGAGGTCGATGTCGACGCCGTGTTCGATGGGACCGAGCTGTATATCGGCGGAATCATGGAGCACGTCGAAGAGGCCGGCGTGCACTCCGGCGACTCGGCCTGCGTCGTTCCACCGCCCACCTTGTCTGCGGAGGTAATGTCTCGGGTTCAGGCCGACACCGAGTTGTTGGCACGGGGCCTGGGCGTCCGCGGACTGCTCAACATCCAGTTCGCGATCCGAGGCGCTGACGTATACGTTCTCGAGGCCAATCCGCGTGCATCGCGCACCATCCCGTTCATTTCCAAGGCAACCGGCGTTCCCCTGGCGAAGGTCGCCACGAGGGTGATGATGGGCGAGTCGATTGCAGAGCTTCGGTCCCTGGGTGTGGTGCCGGAAACGACGCCAGACCTTCCCTACACCGCTGTCAAGGAAGCTGTCCTGCCGTGGCGACGCTTTCCGGGTGAGGACACGCTGCTCGGCCCAGAGATGCGCGCAACAGGCGAAGTCATGGGTATCGGCGACACCGCCGGCATCGCCTATTCCAAGGCCCTGTGTGCCGCCAGCCACGCTGTCCCGACGTCAGGGTCGGCTTTCATATCGCTCGCGGACAGGGACAAGACGAAGGGTGTCGAGATCGCCAGGCTGCTGACCGAGCAAGGTCTGCGGCTGTTTGCAACACACGGAACGGCGGGCCATTTGGCACGGAACGGGATCGCAGCGACCCACGTCGACAAGGTGGGCGAGGGGCCCTACGACCCGGTTCGCCTCGTTGCCGAAGGGCGCATCGGCCTCATCGTCAACACGCCAGCAGGCGGCAAGGCGAGGGGCGATGGACGACTCATCAGGCTTGCAGCCAACCGGCACGGCGTTCCATGTGTGACCACTGCCGAAGGTGGCCTTGCCGTGGCGCGAAGCATCGTGGCGGCCAACGCCGGAGCGTTCGAGGTCGACTCCGTGCAGCAGCACCATGCAACGGCTGGTTTGTCGTGAGTGGGCTCACCGTCCAACTCGGCCCTGTCGCGCTCTCATCCCCGTTGATAGCTGCGGCTGGCACCGTGGGTTCGGTAGTCGAATTCAGCGACTCCGTTGACTTCAGCAATTACGGCGCAGCTGTCGCCAAGTCGATTGCACCCGAACCATGGAGCGGCCGCACGGCACCGCGGATCGCACCCGTCGACACAGGCATGCTCAATGGGATCGGCATCCAGAACCCCGGCGTGACCGAATGGATCGACGCTGTGGAACCGCAGCTGCCTTCGATCCCTGCTCCGGTATGGGCGAGCATCGTTGCCCATGATGTCGGGGGATTTGGGGATGTGGCGGCAGCCCTCGACGCAACGACCGTTCCAGCGCTGGAGATAAACCTGTCATGCCCCAATCTCGACGGCCTTCCGTTTGCACTCGATGCCTCGCTCGCCGGTGAGATCGTCCAGCATGTGCGAGCGGCAACCTCCAAGCCCGTTGGGGCAAAGCTGTCCTCCGATGCCCAACCAGTGGTCGCAGTCGCCAGCGCGGTTGCCGATGCAGGCGCCGACTGGGTAGTCATGGGCAACACCGTCATGGGGGCGGCCATCAACGTCGAGACACGGCGTCCGCTGCTGAGTGGATTGGTTGGTGGCTACTCGGGCTCGCCCATCCGACCGATAATGATCAAGTCGGTGCTCGATATCGCCAATGCCCTGCCAGAGCTCCCGATCATCGGGTGCGGCGGCGTGTCATCTGCAGATCACGTCATCGAGTACGTGCTCGCAGGAGCCACGGCAGTCGGCATCGGCTCGGCACACTTCCGGTCACCAAGGATCGCAGCACGGATCCTCAAGGACATTCGTAGGTATCTCACCAAGCACGATGTCTCGGCACTCAGCGACCTCACAGGAGCGTATGAACCATGGAACTGACCAATCCCATCATCGTCGCGTTGGACCTCCCGACCGCCGAGGAAGCGGTCAACCTCGCACAGAGGCTTCGGGACCACGTAGGCGGGTTCAAGATCGGCCTTGGACTCCTCCACGGGCCTGGTCCGGGCACCATCGACGCCCTGGTTCGGCTTGAACGCCCCGTGTTTGCAGACGCAAAACTCCACGACATCCCCTCGCAGGTCGAGGCGGCCGCCTACCGACTGGGAACGCATGGTGCCCGCTGGGTCACTGCGCACGTGTCGGGGGGTCAGGCGATGCTGGAGGCCGCTGTCACGGGCCTCAACCGGGGAGCCGGTTCAGCAACCAGTGGCATTCTCGGTGTCTCCGTCCTCACGTCCCTCGGGAAGCCAGATCTCGAGCGCGTGGGGATCCAGAGGACCCCGGGCCAACTGGTAGGGAAGATGGCCAAGGTGGCATCGGTCGCTGGCTGCGAGGGTCTCGTGTGCTCTCCTCAGGAGCTCAACGTGGTAGCCCAAGCGGCACCGTCGTTGATCAAGGTAACGCCGGGAATCCGACCGAGGGGTATCGATCCAGCACAGGCGGGTACCGATCAGGCGCGCATCGCGACGCCTGCCGAAGCGATCGAAAGGGGAGCGGACCTGCTCGTGGTTGGTAGGCCGATCACTGCGGCTTCCGATCCCGTGGCCGCAGCTGACGGGATACTCGCTGGCATCCATCCCAGCTGATACAGCTTGCCCTAGGCTTCCGAACGATCAAGGAGGGGACGAGTGCTTCCGGAAACGACTGACGAGCAGCGCGCAGCTGCGCTTGAACGAGCCGCTGAGGCCAGACGCCTACGAGCCGAGATCAAGCATCTCCTCAAATCGGGGAGCCTCACTTTCGATGACGTCCTCGAGCGAGCCGACGAAAACGATCTTGTTGCAGGCACGAAAGTGCAGGCCATCATCGTGTCGATGCCAGGCATGGGGAAGATCGCTACCAAGCGTCTGATGGAGGACATCGGAATCGCCGAGAATCGAACGCTTCGCGGACTTGGTCCGAACCAGAAGGCGCAGCTCATTGAGCGATTCTCCTAGCGGGCACCTCGTCGTCGTCTCGGGACCCTCGGGCGTCGGCAAGTCGAGCATCCTCGCTGCAGCGCTGGCTGCGACACCATCGGAGTTCTCCACGTCTGCGACCACGCGTGCTCCCAGGCCGGGCGAGGTCGATGGGCGGGAGTACCACTTCATCGATCGTGACGACTTCGAGCGCCGCATTACGTCAGGCGAAGTCCTCGAGTGGGCGGAATACGGAGGGAACCTCTACGGCACGCTCCGAACCGAGGTGGTGCCCGTGCTGACCGATGGTCGCAACGTGCTGCTCGACATCGAGAACGAGGGAGCAAAACAGATCAGAAGCTCCTATCCAGAGGCAGTCCTGATCTTCGTACGCCCTCCCGATATCGGGGAGCTCGAACGCAGGCTCCGGGGACGAGGGGACACGTCCGAACGAGACATCGAACGACGCCTCTCGGTTGCAGAGGACCAGATGCGGGAAGCACCAGCGATCTACGATCACATCGTCCTCAACGACGATCTCGACGCCGCTATTGGGCGGGTTGTCGATATACTCGCCTCGCTGACGCTGCATCAGCCCTGATTGCGTTCGCTCCGACAACACACCGAGGTACCGCACCATGATGCTCGAACCGCCCATTGGCCAGGTCGTCGAAAAGACGGATGACTCCCGCTTCGCGCTCGTCGTGCTGTCCGCTCGCAGAGCTCGCCAAATCAACGCATACTTCAACGAACTCGGTGCAGGCATCGGCGGGTATGTGCCGCCACAGGTGCACTCGCTGTCCCGCAAGCCCCTTTCCATCTCTCTCGAAGAGATCGTTGAAGACAAGGTCATCATCGCTCCCATCGAGGAGTAGCGATGCTCCAAGGGCGCCAGATCGTCCTCGGTGTTTCTGGCGGTGTCGCCGCCTACAAGGCCGCATACCTGTGCAGGCGCCTGCTTGAACACGGTGCCGCTGTTCGTGTCGTCATGACGGAGTCAGCGACCCGATTCGTCGGCCAAGCAACGTTTGCTGCGCTCACGGGGACGCATCCGGTGGTCGGCTTCTTCGACGATGACGACGTGTCGCCACACACATCCCTCGCTCGTTGGGCAGACGCTGTTGTGATCGCACCCGCTACGGCTTCGACGATTGCCAAGATGGCCACCGGCGATTCGGCGAACGTGCTCGTGGGAACCGTGCTCGCAACGACGAGCCCTGTACTAGTCGCCCCCGCAATGCACACCGAGATGTGGGACTACCCGGCAACGGCTCGCAACATGGAGACCCTCGTCGAATATGGCTTCGATGTCGTGTGGCCGGAAGCAGGTGACCTCGCCGGTGGTGACGTTGGTGTCGGCAGGCTTGCAGATCCGGACGCGATCGTCGCCGCGACAGCCGACCTGTTCGGGCCGAGAGACCTGGCTGGGACGACAGTTCTCATCACTGCAGGCGGGACTCGAGAGCCGATTGACCCCGTTCGCTACATCGGGAACCGATCAAGCGGAAAAATGGGAAACGCCCTCGCCCTCGCCGCAGCGGAACGCGGAGCATCGGTCACACTCGTGACAACCGCACCTGCGCCAAGCCACCCGTCGATCGACACCATCAGTGTCAACACGGCTGACGAGATGGCGGAAGCTGTGTGGGGCGTCGAGGGAGGGGTTGACATCGCGATCATGGCAGCGGCAGTAGCCGACTTCAGGCCAGCGTCGCCGGTTGACGACAAACTTCGGAGGGCAGACGGACCGCCCCGTATCGAACTCGAACCCACCCCGGACGTCCTGATGGGTACCCGTGAACGCGGGCTGGCGAAGACACTCGTTGGATTCGCAGCTGAAACAGGTTCACTGGAGCAGGCAGCCGAGAAGGCGGAACGCAAAGGGGTTGACCTCCTCGTCGCAAACGATGTCGCCATTGCTGGCTCCGGTTTCGGTTCGGACACCAATGAAGTCACCCTCATCCGAAGCGACGGCCAGGTCACGGCTCTGCCGATGATGCCGAAATCTGCGGTCGCTGATGCGATCCTTGATGCCGTTGTGGAGCTGAGAGCCTGACAGCCGTGTTCACCAGGGCATGCCAGGTCGTTCCCGACATCTCGAGTTTCGCCGTTGACGATGGATTCACCTACGGCATACCGGATGACCTCGAGCCCGTGGTCGGCTCACGGGTGCGCATGCGTGTCAGCGGAAGGCGGATGCGAGGCTATGTGACTGCCCTGCTCCGCGACGTTCCCGACAAGAAGCTTGTCGCAATTGACGGTGTGGTCGGCGACATTCCGTCGTTCTCACCGGACGACCTCGAAGTCCTCCGCTGGTGTGCGACCCACTATGTGTCTCCTGTGTCGACCGTTCTGAAGCGGACCGTGCCTCCGAACGTGCCCCGGCGCAAAGCAGCCGTGGCCCTTGCGCAAGCACCCATCGGTATCGGGACGGTCACTTCGGTAGTGCCCGCTGGAAGGGACGGCGCTGCCGGTGCAGCTGCCCTTGCCGACATCGGTGACGATGAGTCAGCGATGGTCGTCGTGCCGTCGGTGCTCGAGGCCCAGGCCATGGCGGAGACACTCCATGAGATCTTTGGTGCACGCGTAACCGTTGCGCATTCCGATCTTCCAGCGAAGGACGTTACGGCCGCGTGGGTCAAGGCGGCAGTGGAGCCCGGAACCCTTCTTGTGGGTACCCGTGAGGTCGTCCTCTGGCCGATGCCGACGATGGCTCGTGCCGTTGTGGTCCAAGATGCCAGGCGGGTCATGAAATCACCAGCAACGCCGACATTCGGCGTCAGGGAGATCATGCGCAAGAGAGCGCAGGCGCGAGGACTCCCGCTCGAGTTCATATCGCCATTGCCCTCCCTCGAAGTGCTGTCGTGGACCACAGGCGAGCGCACACCGGAAGGCCGATGTTGGCCGCTGGTCGAGGTGGCAGATCGTTCAGAGGAACCTCCAACCGGCTCACCGCTCCTGGATCGGACACGAACGGCGATCACCGCAGCTGCAAAGGCAAGCGGGAAGGCCTTCGTGCTCGTGGGTCGCCGTGGCTACGCGAGGGCATTCCGCTGCGCCAATTGTGGGGAGCTGCGCCGATGCGATCGCTGCGGATCAGCGGTGGGCAGGGATAGCGCCTGCGCACGGTGTGGCCACACCAATGGCGCCTGCAGCGCGTGTGGCGGAACCACGTGGCAGCATCTGGGGGCAGGTATCGGCAGTGTGGTCGACGATCTCAAGCGGTCACTCCCTCGATCGGTGGGGATCGCCGGCGAAGGGATGTTGGTGACCGTTGGGACAGAACGCGATCTCCGCACCGCAGATGGTGTTCGCCTCGCAGTGGCGGTCGACATCGATTCGATGACCATGGCACCCCACTATCGAGCAGGGGAGGATGCATTGCGGCTCCTTGTTCGCCTCGCCAATCTCGTAGATCGAGGTCGCGGCAATCGATGTCTCGTGCAAACGGCAGATCCAACGCAACCGATCGTCGAAGCGTTGCGAAGTGGGCGCTACGAAGCCTTCATGCGCACCGAGCTCGCCGCACGCACCACGGCAGGGTTCCCACCTTCGGGCTCGCTCATCGCTCTCGAGGTTTCGCCTCCGTACGAGGGAGTCGACGACCTGGTCGCCTCACTCCGACCGCACGCCCAGGTGCACGGCCCGGCAGAGACAGGTAACCGCATGCGATACCTGATCCAGGGTCGCAACCTCGACGCCTTGCGAGTGCACATGCGCTCCGTCGTCGGCACGTTGCGGGACCGAGGGTCGAAGGTGCGCGTCGATGTCGACCCGATCGATCTCTAGCGCCCGGACGCACGATCCGGCGGAAAGCGACTTCGAACAGACGTGTCGCTCGCTGTAGCCTGTGCTCGATGGCGATCTATCCCATACGGACCTTCCCCGACCCCGTCCTCGGCATGACTGCCACAGCGGTGGACGTGTTCGACGACGACCTGAAACGTCTGACAGACGACATGTTCGAGACCATGTACGACGCACCGGGTGTAGGTCTTGCGGCACCCCAGATCGGCATCTCGAAGCGGGTGTTTGTCGCCGACATCGGTGAGGGACCCTTCATCATGGTGAACCCAGAGATCGTTGAGGTCGACGGGAAGTGGAAGTACGAAGAGGGATGCCTCTCCGTACCGGGGCGCTATTGGAACATCAAGCGTGCGGACTACGCGAGGGCCACGGGACAAGACCTCGATGGCAACCGGGTGACGTTCGAGGGTGATGAGCTGATGGGACGGGTGCTCCAACACGAGATCGACCATCTCAACGGCGTCCTGCTCCTGGAGCGGCTCTCGTCCAGACTCCGGCGAGGAGCCCTCGCAGATCTCCGCTCGGAATCGCTCGGCAAGCCCGGTGCGCTCTAGTGGGGGCCGTCTTCCTCGGGACGCCCGCTGCTGCGATTCCGAGCCTCGCGGCCCTCGCAGACGTGGCAGACGTCGACCTCGTGATCACGCAGCCCGATCGGCCCTCTGGCCGCGGCAAGCGTCTGACCGAAAGCGCCGTCGCAACTGCGGCATCCCAGTTCGGATTCCCGATCGTCAAACCGGAGACCAAGGACGAGCTGTACGCAGCGCTTGCAGGTGGGGGGTTCGACTTCGGACTCGTGGTTGCCTTTGGCAGGATTCTCACACCAGAAATGATCGCAACGACAAGCCGTGGCTTCCTGAACGTGCACTTCTCCCTCTTGCCCCGGTGGAGAGGCCCAGCGCCGGTCGAGCGTGCGATCGCTGCAGGCGATGAACGCACTGGCGTCACCCTGATGATGATCGATGAGGGTCTGGACACGGGGCCTGTGCTCGGGGAAATCGCGACGCCCATCGGCCCCACGGAGACGGGCGGCAGTCTCACCGCGCGGTTGGCGTTCCTCGGCGGCACCCTGGTGGACGACACCACGCCAGACCTTCTCAACGGTCGACGGACACCCGTACCGCAGTTGGACGCCAACACCACGCACGCCTCGATGCTGAGTAAACGCGAGGCGCAGCTGGATCCCTCATGGAGTTCGGAACGGGCCGAGCGGACGATCAGAGCATTCCAACCACGCCCGGGCGCGTGGTTCGCGCTGGACGAAGGAACGCTCAAGGTCCACGTCGCGAGGTTGGGGAATACCGCAACCGAACCGGGCCAGGTCGTCAAGGACGCTGGCAGAGTGTTTGCAGGTTTCGACGGTGGTTCCGTCGAACTGTTGACGGTCCAGCCGGCTGGCAAGCAACCACTGCCTGCCGATGCGTGGATGAACGGCCGAAGGGGTGAGCCTGCGACGTTCGCGGCTACACCGCTGTGAAGACGTCGGCGCGGGCCCAGGCCGCCACAACGATCATTCGTGTCCTCGAGCACGGGGCGTACAGCAACCTCGTCGTCCGCAACGCAACCGTTCTGCCGGAAACAGATCACGGATTCTTCCAACGTCTTGTCTACACGACATTGCGGCACCTGCCATACATCGACGGAGTGATCGACGGTTTCGCAAGCCGCACCGTCGCAACGATGGATCCAACCGTCCGCTCCGTCTTGCGGGTCGGCGTTGCGGAGATCGCCTATCTCGGCACGCAGGACTACGCATCGGTGCATGAGGCCGTTGAGACCGTCCGCGTCCTTGGTAAGGCAAAGGCATCGGGGTTCGTGAATGCCGTCCTTCGCAAGGTCGTTACTTCAGCCCCCACACCCACCGGGGCTGTATCTGAGAGCTATCCCGAGCCGATACACAAGCTCGTCACTGACGCCCTCGGACCTGACGAGGGAGATCGGTTTCTCCAGGCGAGCAACGCACCAGCGCCTGTCGGTATCAGGTTTCGCGAACGCACCCTGCCGGCCAGCGCCAGGTACGCACATGCAGACGAGGATGTCGCGGCGCTCGAGGCCGCAGGTACGGTAGACGTCATCGACCCAGCGTCCGCATCAGTGGTCGCGGCCCTGCATCCCCAGGCTGGCGAACGGATCGTTGACCTCGCAGCGGCACCGGGCGGCAAGACCCGAGCCATCGCTGATGCTGTTGGCGGGAGCGGGAGGGTGGTCGGTGTCGACATTCACCAGCGACGCCTGCGGGACGCCTCGGTCCGTTCAGCGAAACTGCCCTCGATCTCGTGGATGGTGGGGGATGCGGGGGCCCCACCACTTGCACCCGAATCGTTCGATAGGGTCTTGCTCGATGCACCCTGCACTGGGCTCGGCACCATGCGACGTCGACCCGAAATCCGGTATCGCATCGAGCCGGACGCACCGCAACGGTACGGAGATCTTCAACAACGACTCCTTGCTTCTGCAATGACGCTCGTGGCTCCGGGTGGATGCATCGTGTACAGCGTTTGCACGGTCACCACCGCTGAGACGACGGCGGTGATCGACGGTCTCGGATTCATGCCGCCGACCGACGTCGAGGGTGAGCGGCACGGCGACGGCCTCCTCCTCGCTCCCCATATCACGGGTACAGACGGCATGTTCATCGCCGTCAAGGTGATGTGAGCCCAGACCACCGAGAGGCTTCGTCTACGCGATAGTGATCGTCGATGGATCGAAATCTGGCTCAGGGAACTCGAGATCGAGACCTTCAATCGTGTCGATGAGGATTCTCGAAATCGCGAGGTTGCGATACCACTTACGATCGGCGGGGACGACATACCACGGAGCGGCATCCGTTGAGGTCTCGGCAATCGCATCCTGATAGGCGACCATGTAGTCGTCCCACAGCGCCCGCGTGTCCAGGTCGCTCGGGTTGAACTTGTAGAGCTTTGCCGGGTCGGCGAGTCTGGCTTCGAGGCGTTCCTTCTGCTCACCCCTGGAGATGTGCAACATGATCTTCACGATGGCGGTGCCTTCGTCGACCAATGTCTGCTCGAAGGCGCGAATGTGCGCGTACCGCTTGGACCAGCGCTCCTGCGGGACGAGATCCAAGACACGTACCACCAGAACGTCCTCGTAGTGACTGCGATTGAAGATGCCAATGCGGCCATCTGAAGGTGTGCGAGCGTGAACCCGCCACAGATAGTCGTGAGCGAGTTCCAGTTCGGTGGGCACCCCGAAGCCGTGGACATCGACCCCTTGGGGGTTGACACCCGAGAAGACCTTGCGAATGGTGCTGTCCTTGCCCCCTGTGTCCATGG
>CAJQOW010000223.1 GCA_905480055.1 uncultured Acidimicrobiia bacterium | reverse complement strand
CGTAGGCGTCGATACGGTCGAGCACGTCTCGCTGCATCGATGTCCAGTCCCTCGACTCGAATCGTGCAGGTGCACGACTGGTCGCTGACCGAAACTTGCGCCTGAATCCGCTGAATCCGATTGCGACGAGCGCGGAAATCTGCTCCGGGGTGATGACCACGGCGGTACCGCGGGCGGTGCTCAGGTGTTCTCGCCTTTGAAGATCTCGCTCACGGAGTGATCGTTGAAGATCGCTTCGATGGTTCCTGCCACGAGCGGGGCGACAGACAGCACGGTCAGGTTCGGTAGCGCAAACGCCTCGGCTGCGACGGGGAGGGTGTTGGTGATCACGATTTCAGAGAACGGCGCATTGCGTAGGCGTTCCACAGCTGGGCCAGACAACACGCCATGTGTTGCCACGACCATCACGGACAGTGCGCCCTTCTGGATCAGCAGATCCGCCGAGGCAGCCACCGTTCCAGCAGTGTCGATGATGTCGTCCACGATCACGCAGTGTCTGCCGGCAACGTCACCAACGACTTCTGAAGCCGTGACCTCGTTGCGCACATCGGGGCGACGACGCTTGTAGACGAACGCGACCTCCGCGTCGAGATGGGTCGCAAATCTGGTGGCGCGCTTCACACCTCCAGAGTCCGGCGACACGAACGTGATCGGGCCGTTGAGCTTGTTGGACAGGTACTCCTCGAATATCGGGAGTGCGGTGAGCGAGTCGAAGGGTGCGTCAATGAATCCTTGGACCTGGCCCGTATGCAGATCCACCGATGCGATGCGGTCTGCGCCTGCCGACATGAAGAGGTCGCCAATCATCCTGGCGGTGATCGGCTCCCTGGGCCTGCCCTTCTTGTCCTGCCTGGCATACCCGTAGAACGGCATGACCGCCGTGATGCGTTTCGCCGATGCGCGCTTGAGGGCATCGATCATGATCAGCTGCTCCATGATGTGCTCGTTCACGGGGGCACAGTGACTCTGAATCACGAAGCAGTCCGCACCACGAACCGACTCCTCGTACCGGACGTAGGTCTCCGAGTTGGCAAACTGCTCGAGCTCAACACCACCGAGTTCCACGTCGAGGAGCTTGGCGACTTCGTCAGCGAGTTCGGGGTTGGCGGAACCCGAGAAAACCATCAGGCGCTTCAGCCCTGGGCGTTCCATCAGTCGGGTTTCCCTTCTGAGCGTTTCCGACGCTTGTCGGCGTAACCCTCCACATTCTTCTGTGTTGTGCGCTCTACCGCAAGTGCACCTTCAGGAACGTCGTTGGTGATCACGCTGCCGGCTCCCGTGAAGGCATTGTCACCGACCTCGACGGGCGCCACGAGCATCGTGTCAGAACCGATACGAACGTTGTCCCCGATAATCGTCTTGTGCTTGTCGAACCCGTCGTAGTTGACGGTGATGGTCCCAGCGCCCACGTTTGAACCGGCACCGATGATCGCATCGCCGACATAGCTGAGGTGCGGGACCTTCGATCCCTCACCAATCGTGGATCCCTTGATCTCGACGTGGGCGCCAACCTTCGATCGCGGCCCGAGGATGGCGCCTGGCCGCAGGTAGGCGAACGGACCGACAACGGCCTCCTGTCCGATCGACGATCCGATGACGACCGACTGGTAGACATGAGCGTCAGCGTCCACGACCGAGTCGCTGATCTGGGCATTCGGACCGATGTGGGCGCCAGATGCAACCGACGTAGACCCGTTGAGGTACGTGTCGGGAAACAACTTCGCGCCGGGTTCAACGGACACACCCGCGTCCACGTACACCCGGCTCGGGTCGAGCATCCACACCCCTGATTCGCACAGCATCGCGTTGATCCGGGATCTCAGGACCGCTGCGGCCTCGGCGAGCTGAAGCTGCGAATTCACTCCGGCACCTTCTTCAGCATCGGCGATCACGGCGCGCACCGTGTGTCCCTCAGCGGCGAGGATGCCAACGACATCTGTGAGGTAGCGCTCCCCTTGGGAGTTATCATCGGTGATGCGACCGATTGCATCAGCCAGGAGGCTGCCGTCAAACGCGTACACCGAGGTGTTGACCTCAGTGATCGTGAGCTGTTCAGGAGTTGCGTCACGATGTTCAACGATCGCTGCAACGCCATCTCCATCCCGGACGACTCGTCCATATCCGGTTGGGTCGTCGAGATGAACCGACAGCAGCGTGATTGCCGCCCCTGACCGCTCGTGTTCGTCAACCAATGCCTTGATGGTCGAATCACGCAGCAGCGGCATGTCTCCAGGAAGGACGAGGATCGAACGCTCCGTGATGTCAAGACCGGCGAGTCCGATCTCGGTGGCATGCCCGGTTCCGTTTTGGGGATCCTGAACGACCACCGCGACTCCGTCCGGGCAGGTCGCCCCAACATCCTCAGCCTGATGGCCGACGACCACAGATATCTCATCAGCATCGACCAGGTCCAGCGAGGCGAAAGCCCAGCCGAGCAGTGTGCGCCCACAGGCCTCGTGAAGGACCTTGGCGGTGTCGGTCTTCATGCGCGTTCCCTTGCCTGCGGCAAGGATCACCACTCCAACGCTCATGCGTTCACCGTTCCTCATCGTGTCGCTGGGGGGACAGGAGTCGAACCCGTTCTAGATGGACCAAAACCATCTGTGCTGCCAATTACACCACCCCCCATCGCGGGATTGTGCGGCTCGGAAGTGTAGGGGTGAAACAGCGATCCATTCGAGCCCTATGAATCCGTGGTCGACCATCCAACGTGCACCGGCTCCACAGCGGTACCAAGCCTGGTTGGCAGATCAACCGCTCCAGCAGCGTCGGCTGCCTCATCCAACGAGGGAAAGAAGGCGAAGAGGGCAGATCCGGAGCCCGTCATGGCCACCGCAGCCCCCCACCGATTCTCGAGATCGCTCCGCCAGTCACCGATTCTTTCATCGAGCGACAGGGCCGCCGGATAGAGATCATTGCGCATCGGCGGACCTCCACGCAGGGCCGGGGGCAGTTTCGTATCCGGGGTGGCTGGCCCTTCGGGCCCTTCAAGCCTGTCCCATTCGCGATACACCTCGGGAGTCGAGAAGCCGAATGGCGGCACCACCAGTGCCAGTGCGAAACCTGAAAGTGGCTCGAGGGGCGTGAGCCGTTCACCCCTCCCCTCGACCAGGCATGTGCCGCCTTCGAGGCCGAACGGGACGTCTGCCCCGAGCCCTTCGGCAATTCCGAGCACTTGCTCCTTGTCGATGGCGAACCGTTCCGCTGCGAGCCCGAGAACTGCGGCGGCATCAGCCGAGCCGCCGCCGAGTCCGGCACCAGCGGGAATCCGCTTGTCGATCCTCAGCTCAGCAGGTTGGGTCACGCGAGCGGCCCGTCGCGCCGCCGCAAATGCCTGCCAGCCGAGATTCGTCTCATCGGCAGGTGCCTCGTCATTGGACACCCACACCGCATCCGTCGGTGACGGACGAATCTCGACGGTGTCCGAGAGCGAAACCGACTGGAACATGCCACGTATCGGGTGGTAGCCGTCTGCCATCGGGGGAAAGACTGCCAGGGCGAGGTTCACCTTGGCATGCGCTATGGCCCTCATCCCTGTTCCCCGTGTTGTGCGAGGTCAACGTAGTCGCTCGGCGAGAGCTCTTCCGCTCGAAGGGTTCCATCGATCCCCGCAGCGTCCAGAAGCCTGGCCGGATCGTCGACCGCGGTTCCCAGAGACTTCCTGAGCATCTTGCGACGTTGGCCGAACCCGGCCTGGGCAAACGCAATCGCCCGTTCCGCCTTGGCTGGTTGCTCCACCCTGTCGAGCACCACCACGACGGAATCGACCGCCGGGGCGGGTTCGAACACATGACGTGGCACACGTAGGGCGATGCGACCACGCGCATGCAGGCCAACAACCACTGACGGAACGCCATACACCTTGGAGCCTGGTTGAGCGAGGAAGCGTTCGCCCACCTCCTTTTGCACCATGACGACGAATCGGCTGATTGCAGGCGCATGGCGAAGGGCATCAAGCACGATCCCGGTACCCACGTTGTAGGGCAGGTTCGACACCATCACCCAATCGCCTCCGTCGAGGTTCTCGACAAACTCGAGCGACGTGGCGTCGGAGCACACGACGTCGACATTGTCGAGTGAGGCTGTCTCGGACTCGAGGACAGGAACGAGATGTCGGTCGATCTCAATGGCCACCACCCGAGATGCGAGGCCGGCGAGTGCTTTGGTGAGGGTGCCTGTGCCCGCTCCAATCTCGACCACCCGGCGGCCTTGGACCTGCGCAACCGAGACGATGTCCACAACCACTCCCGGATCGGCGAGGAAGTTCTGGCCATAGTCCTGGTTTGGCTCATGACCTTGGTCGCTCAGCAGCTTGCGAATGTCGGATCTGCTCTGTGCTCCGTCAGCCATCGGTGGCCCCATACGGATCGACAGGCGACGTCAGCGGATCGGGTGCACCGAACACCCTCGCTGCAGTGTCCGAGGTGAGCCTGGCGACCTCGGACGTTGTGATCCCCCATACCTCTGCCAACGCACCACCGGTGAGGGGAACGTTTGCTGGCTCGTTCGATTCGGACCGCTTCGGTTCCGGTGTGAGGTACGGAGAATCGGTTTCCACCATTGTGCGCTCCGGCGGTGCTTGCGCGGCGCCAAGGCGCAGCGTGTCGGCTGTCGTGTACGTCAGCGCTCCAGCGAACGAGAAGGTCACGCCGAGCTCGCGAAAGCGCTTGGTCCACTTCGGACCGCCACTCCAGCAGTGCAATACGGCACGCTCGCCGAGGTCGGCCTCGCCGAGCATCTCGTAGACGTCGGCGAAAGCATCCCTGCAGTGAATGATGATCGGCTTGTGCAAGCTGGCGGCTATCGCGAGCTGATCGCCGAACGCTTGGATCTGATGGTCCCTGGGTGAAAGGTTGCGATACCAGTCGAGGCCACACTCGCCAATCGCGGCAGCATCTACTGCCAATGCCGCGATGTCCTCACCCACGATCGGCCAACTCGATGCATCATGGGGATGAAGGCCTGCGGACCAGATGACCTTGTCCGGGTGGTCGGCTGCGATCTGTTGCGCAGTGCGAGAAGACGGAAGGTCGATTCCAGGGCACATCACCCATGCCACGCCTGCCGCCGCTGCTCGTGTGAGCACCTCGCCAGGGGGGTCCTCGAGAAGGAACAGGTGACCGTGGGTGTCGACCCACATCTGGTCGGTCACTCCTCGTCCGGATCCAGCTCGACCTTCGCAAACAAGGGCCCAAGCTCGCCAAGCGTTGTGCCCTCGAGGACCTCTGGGGCAGCCCAGGTCGGGCCGTCTGGCCCAACGTCGACGCCGAGTGCTTCGAGCACGCTGCGCGACGTGCCGGGGAGGTACGGCGACAGCGCAACTGCGATCGCCGCTATCTGCTGGAGCGAGACCCACAACGTTGTGGCCGTGCGCTGCTCATCAGTCTTGGCGGTCTGCCACGGCTCACGCTCATTCAGATACACGTTGGCTTCCTGCGCTCCCTGCATACCCCGTGCGATTCCTGCCCGGAGCTTGACGCCATCAAGCGCGTCCCCTGCCTCTGCAAGTGTTGCGATTCGTCCTGCCATCGCTGCTTCATCGATTGCATCGAGATCGCCGGGAGCGGGCACAACCCCATCGAAGTAGCGGCCAGTCATGGAGACCACCCGGTTCACCAGGTTTCCCCACGCTGCAACAAGCTCGTCGTTGATCCTGCGTACGATCTCATCGTCCGACATGTCGGAGTCGTTCGATTCCGGGAGGCTCTGCGCAAGGGCGTAGCGCAGCCCGTCGGTGTCGAAGCGGTCGAGGTACCACGACAGTGGCCTGCCCACTCCCCTCGACTTGGACGCCTTCTCCCCGCCGAATGTGAGGAACTGGTTCGCTGGCACATCGGTCGGCAGGTTCAATCCGCCGTGACCCATGATCAGTGCTGGCCAATAGATCGCATGAAAGGGAACGTTGTCCTTGC
>CAJQOW010000222.1 GCA_905480055.1 uncultured Acidimicrobiia bacterium | reverse complement strand
GTGTGCGATCCTCCACCCCTCTTGAGCGAGTTGTAGCAACTCACCACGCCGTAGCTGTCGCCAAGGCCTGCAACCATCATCGGGTCGTTGACGAAGTGTGGCTTGCCGGTCTCGAACACGGTGCGCACGGCGTCCTCGATCAGTGCGTCTGGTGTATCCAATCCAACCTTGAGCGTCAGGTTGGGGACCGTCTGGGGGTTGGAGCGATCGACCTCGAGGATGGCCCTCGCGATCCGTCCGTCGCTCGGCCCGAGGTTGGCGTGGACAAATCCGTCGGGGAGGATGCGGTCCAACGAGATCCAGAACCTGCGGAGCTTGGCCCGCAGATCGGCATCGGAGTAGCCGTCAGCGAAGGGTTCCAGGAGCGAATCGAGATCCCCGAGGAACACGGGATATCCCGTGATCGACGGTACCTGGGTGTAGAAGATCAGGAGGAACGTGAGGGCATCGTCCAGGTCGGCGGGTGGCTCGAGTTCGAGGTACTCAGAACCCTGTTGGAGAACCTTTTGGTAGTCGGGCAGGACATAGCGGGGCCGGTATGGGGCGTTTCCCTCGAACATGTCGCAGATGATCCGCTTGTCGAGCGCCTCGGCACAAGCCTCCGAGAGCTCGGGGTAGGGCATCAGGTTCTCTGCCACCGATGCCAGGTAATGACGTCGCTGGTGGAAGGACAGGTTTGGGTCCTCGATGATGCGTTGGGCAGCGTCGCGGGCTTCGTCGACACCCATGGCAACCTCATTTTGCTCGCGTGTAGAGACCCATTCAATCTATCACAGATTGCAGAGACACGGACTCAGGAATACGGCTACGCCGAGTATTCGCTGAGGCTGGACATCAGACCGAGCAACTGGTCGTTGTCGAGGTAACCGGCGGATCGAAAGAGCACGGTTCCATCGCCATCGGTGACGACCCAGAACGGGAATGCGTTGACACCCATCTGTTCAGCAACGGCGAAATCTGCATCCACAACGACAGGGAAGGGGAATTGCTCCTCGTCCAGATAGGTGTCGAGCGGATTGCCCCTGGTTGGATCAATGGACGTGGTCACCGTGGTGATCTCGATGTCAGGGAACTCGGTCTGGAGGCTCGGATAGGCGGCGGAGAGGGCAGGAAGCTCTTCTTGGCAGTACGGACACCAATGCGCCCACACCATCCAGACACGCTTGGTACCGTCCGATGGATCGATCGCGAGCTCATCGCCGGTGTATGCATCAGGTCCAGCGACCATGCCCAGTTGGAGGCCGAGCGCGGCATCCGCCTGACCTGCTTCGAAACGCGGAAGCGATCCCTCGGGAGGTGCCGGAGGAGGCTGCTCCACGGTCGATGACGGCTGCGAGGGTGTTGTCTGTGCTGCGGCGAGAACGTCCACAACCGAGCCGACGGCTGCCACTTGGCTTTCGAGGTTCGCGACCTCATCGTGGGTGTCTTCAAGCTCGGAGCGTGTGGCGTCGAGCTCCTCCTGGGTTTCCCTCACCGTCGAGACGAGGTAGATCTGAGTTGCGATGAGGAATCCGATGACGGCGATTGCGGCGAGGATGCCTGCGGGAATCCACCATGGTCGAGTCGTCGTGGCCACGGGCGCAGCGTTTGCCGGCTCGGGTTCTGCTCCGGACTCTGGCAGGTCGGCTTCGAGTGGCAGGTCTGATTGAGGCGAGATTTCATCCATTGGAGAGGAGGCTACCGACATGCGTCACTACCCGATTCGTGTGCGCGATGGTGGGGGTGCGCTGTACGATCCTGTGCGTGGACGTGAGTCTCACGTCTCCGCAGATGCGGGGGTGACATGGTTTCGACCGTGAGAGTTGAGGCGCCGGAAGCGAGCCGAGGTCACCGGAGTCCTCGTTAAAGAGCCGGTACAAACATAAGTGCAGACAACGAAAGTTACGCACTGGCAGCGTAGATAAACGCTCCTGTCCTCCCGGTGGGCACCCACCTCGCCGGTGCAGGGCATTGCAATGTGGGATGCCCCTGCCGGGGTTCCGGGACCGGCAGGGAAAGACAATTCCGGATAGGGCATGAGGGTGCCTGCCAACAGGGTCCTCGTGTTCGAAAGCTTGCTGTTGGCTGCGCTCGGAGATGCCGACGCTGATGTCTCTCGGGACGGGGGTTCGATTCCCCCCACCTCCACGAACTGCAGCGGCCTTTGGTCGCTGCAGTTGCGCGTCCGCAGTCTCAGCGCACGCCTGCGATGTGGAGTGCCGCGGCAACAAGGTCGACGGTATCTGTGGAGTCCAGGTCAGCGAAGGGAATCCACTGGGCGGTGTCGACCGATCCGTTGACTTCTGTGACCTTCGGTGTGCCAGAGAGTTCTGCGGAGTAGATCATCCGGATCGCATGGAGCTCGCCTCGGTCGTCACGGGCGGGGTACAGCCGTGAATCGATGCCGAGGTACACGAACGAATCCATCGCAAACCCGGACTCCTCGTACACCTCGCGTTCGAGTGCATCTTCAGGATGCTCGCCGAATTCGACCCCGCCGCCGGGAAGCGTCCACCGGCCTGCACCCGGGTAGCCAGGGGCGATTTTGACGAGCAGCAGTCGATCGGTGTCCACCGCGACGACGTATGCAGCGAGCCTGGTTCGCTGTTTCATGCGCCGAAGGTAGTCGAGTCGTTGGACGCGAGAGGGGCGCCCCACCACGGGCGCCCCTCTCGTGCGGTTCCCGGCCTGCCGTCAACCTGGAATCTGGAGCCCTCCGAGGTTCATCGGTTCGCCGAGGGCGATGTAGTGGCGCACAAGTGCTCTGCGATAGTCCCGAAGCGCATCATCAAGTGCCTCCCACCGGTCGCGGAGGCGGCTTCCGGATTCGGCCACCTCACGGACCTGCTCTGCGCTTGCAATGACGTTCTTCTCCGCGGCAACGAGCGCCGCATACGTTTCGGGAGACTCCTCAGCGGTTTCGCCGGCGGCGGCGGTCGTGGTAGCAACGTAGGCATTGATCCGGTCGAGGTAGCCCGAGACGGAGTCTGTTTCCCTCTCCGGATCCTCGTATGCATCGTGGATCTCTGCGACAGCGGCCTTGGCCTTCTCGTATATCGCCATGACCCTGGCAACGATCTCCGTGAGCGCACCCACGGTCTTCGCAGCGTTTGCATCGTCAGTCAGGTCCTCAACCTCAGCAGCGCTGGCGGCATAGACCTCGACTGCGGCGGGGATCCTCTCTGCTTCAGCTTTCGATCCGAGCACGGCGGCCTTGCGGTCGATGAGGCTGAGCGTGGAGCGCCTGGCCTTGGCAAGTGCCTCTGCGGCCTTCTCCTCTTCGCTCTTCTCTTCTTCCTTCGGCTCATCCTTGGGTTCTTCGCCCTTTGCCTTCTCGGCGGCATCCATCGTGCTGTGGTAGATCGCGTGTGCCTTGTCCTTGAGCGCGTACGCCTCGTCTGCGGTCTCTGCGTCGTCGATCCTCGGGAAGAGTGCCTTCAGGTCAGCTATCCCCTCGGCGACGATGGAGCGAGCTTCCGGATCATCGCAGCCCTCGATCCAGTCCTCGAGCAGCTTGATCTTGTACGAGACGGTGCCGGTTGCCTTTTCCTTGGCCTTGGCCAAGTCTTCAGCCGGTGTCGAGCCGACCTCTTCGGCTGCTGCGACGGTTTCGTGGTAGATGGAGTGAGCGCGGTCCTTGAGCGCCCACAGCTCTTCGACGTCGTCCTCGGTCTGTACCCGACCGTTGAGGAGACCTGTCAACTCGCCGATGCCGTCCTGGTAGACCGCCTTGCGGTCTCCGTTGTCCGTTTCGGACTTGAGGTTGTTGAGGAGGTTGATCTTGTGTTCGTACGTGTCAACCACAACTGCCCTGACCTCAGCGACATCACCGCCTTCTGAGGTTGCCTGGGCTGGTACCAGACCAGCGGTGACGAGCATCGTTGCTGCCAACGCCAGCACGATGAGTGCTCGTGTGCGAATGTATGCGCGTCCGGGGAGTCCGGTTGCGTGAGTGCGTCCCTGCATGAATTCTCCGCCTCGTTGTGCGGGCGGAAACCCAGCCGGTATGACCCCCGAAACACCGGCTGGGATCTCGCTCGCGCCGATCCCTACCCAGTGACTATCGGAATACGAGCGCAGTGGCTAGATAGGTCGCCCGGCCCAACTGCTCGATGGTCGCTCGACCGTCAGGAGTTGAGCGACAGGCCGTGAGCGACTGCTTCATTCGTGATCAGACCAGCAGCGACGTTGACACCGGGGCGGAGGTCGGGACGGACCTCCACGGCTTCGGCAAC
>CAJQOW010000221.1 GCA_905480055.1 uncultured Acidimicrobiia bacterium | reverse complement strand
AACAACAGGATCAAGGGGATGAAGATGGCGATCCACAGGATCGGATCGAGGACCCACGTTTCGAACATGCGCTACGCCAGGATCTGCAGCTTCATTGCGGTGAGTTCGTCGTCGGTGATGACGCCTGCCTCGTGCAGGCCCCCGAGGCGTTCGAGTTTTGCCAAGACAGCCTCGTCAACGGGTTCCCCGCTCGGGGCGCGGTCACCATCGGCGGCTGGATCGGGACGGGTACCGAAGTAGATCAGCATTCCTGCAATGGGAAGCAGGACGACTGCGACGGCCCACAAACCGACGGCGATGCTCGAGAGATCATCACGGCGTGAGAGGTCCACCAGGGTGAATACTGCCAGCAGGATGAGCGGGATCCAGATCAGAAGCAGAATCATCAGATCGCCAAAGCTCATGGGTGCCTCCGTCGGCCGGTGCGTGCTCCCACCATCGTAAACGACGGCGTGCATGCAACCGGCGTTGGTGCTTCACTTTCGATGCACACCTGCCGATACATCCAGCAATGCCTGCACATCTGGACAACCCGTGCTGATTGTCGCCATCATTGCCGGTCTGGTGGTCTTCGCGCTCGCCGTCTTGGCGGTGGTTGTCCTGCGTCGCAAACGGCAGGACGCACGACTCGGATACCTCGCCCAGTACGACCAGTTGACAGGGCTGATCAACCGAACGCTCTTCCATGATCGGTTGGCCAATTCGCTGGTGCGAGCACGGCGCGACGGCGGACTCGTGACCGTGATGTTCCTCGACATCGATGGCTTCAAGGGCATCAATGACACCTTCGGACACGATGTCGGCGATGAGCTGCTCCGCCAGATCGCCGCACGACTCGTCGCTTGCCTGAGGGAGTCAGATTCCGTGGCCAGGCTCGGAGGGGACGAGTTCACCGTGATTCTCGAGGGAGGAAAGCGGGTCGAGGACGCGGGGCAGGTTGCCTCCAAGATCCTCCGATCGATCGCCACGCCGTTCGTCGTCGCAGATCGGGAGCTCTCGGTGACCACATCGATTGGCATCGCCGTGTATCCGGTCGATGGGGACACCTCTGAGGATCTTGTCAAGGGTGCGGACACAGCGATGTACCAGGCGAAGGCGGCAGGAAGAAACACCTACCAGTACTTCACTCGGGCGCTACGTGACCGGACAACCGGCCGATTGGATCTTTTGAGCGACCTCCGAGACGCGATCGACACGGGAGACCAGCTCCGCGTTGAATACCAACCGAAGGTCGACATGGCGCGAGGCGTGGTCATCGGCCTCGAAGCGTTCATCCGGTGGGACCACCCCGAAAAGGGCCTGCTGATGCCCGGTGCGTTCATTCCGCTTGCTGAGGAGTCAGACCTCATCATCCCGATGAGCGAGTGGTTGCTCGATGAGGCGTGTCTCGACATGCGCGGGTGGCTCGACGCAGGCATGCGTCCGATGCGAGTTGCCGTGAATGCTTCGGAGCGGCTGTTCCGAGACTCGAATCTCGTCGAATCGACGGCCGTGGCGCTCGCTGCAGCTGATCTCGACCCGAGACATCTCGAGATCGAAGTCACGGAACGCATGATCACCCAGGAAGCGGAGCGGGCATCGCGGGCCATCGAGCGTCTCGCTGACATGGGGGTAAAGGTTTCCATCGACGACTTCGGCACAGGGTTCTCCTCGTTGCAGCATTTGCAGCGGCTCCCGGTTCGTGCGCTCAAGATCGATGATTCGTTCGTGCGGGAGGCACACCGCAGGGTGGAGGCCAAGTCCATCGCGAGGGCGATCATCGCGATCGCTGACAGCTTCGGACTCGAGGTCATTGCGGAGGGCGTCGAAACCGAGGAAGAGCTTGCGGTGATGCAGGACCTCGGGTGCAACACCGTTCAGGGCTACCTCGTTGCCCGCCCGCTACGACCCGAAAAGGTCCGTGCCTTCGTCGACACGTTTGACACCACCCTTTCGTTCGACTCCGAGCGGCGACCTCCGCCGAGCTGGCCCGTTGGCCTCGGCTAGGTGAGTGGCTCCGGACCCGACGTCACGACGAGTTCTCCGGCCACGACTGCTGCCTCGATCACCCACACATCGCGCGCTGAGGAGAAGGCCACGACGAGGCTGTCGCCTTCGCCCCCACGGGAGCTGACCACATAGCCGGGCCTCGGCGTTGCCCACAGCAGGTACAACGACTGATCGTCGAGCACGATTGATGCCTGGCCACCTTCGACCCTGACGAGTTCGACGGCAGGAGTGGGCGGACTCACGAGGGGATCCGGAGGCGGTTCAACGTCGTCGGATGCGGTGCTCCCCCCGGTGCCAGCCGGACCCACTGGGTCCGGGGCTGTGTCTTGGCTCCCTTGGGTGGGTGCGCCGGTGGTTGAAACGAAACCGCCGGAGGCTTGGGGCTCGAAAACGTCGGGCTCACCCACCTCTACAACAGGGAGCGCTGCGACCTCAGCTGCAGTCAGCGGTCGAAGCGGTTGGTCAAGGACCTGGCCGCCTGCAACAGCCACCGCACCAGAGGCCACCACACCTGCACCGACGGCCGCTGCAATCCAACCGGCGACCAGGAGGAGTCTCTGCCGCAATGAGTACATGGTTGACGTTCCGTTGTTTCGGCGTTTCCAATAGCATGATAAGGAGTTGCTAAGGCTCGTGCGAAGGAGTTTCGTCATGGCTGCCGTTGTCATCATTGAAGACGATCAGCGCATCCGCGAGCTCATGGCACGTGTCCTCGCTGAGAAGGGCTACGAGGTCGAGGGCGCAGGGACTGCTCTCGACGGGCTCCAGCGCATCGTGCAGACCTCTCCCGATGTCGTCATTCTCGACATGGGCCTCCCTGACCTCGACGGCGCTGAGCTGTTGAAGATGATCCGTGCGGTCACGGATGTTCCGGTGGTCGTGGCGACTGCGAGATCAGAGGACAGGGATGTCATCCGGACACTTGACGCCGG
>CAJQOW010000220.1 GCA_905480055.1 uncultured Acidimicrobiia bacterium | reverse complement strand
CCACCCGCCAATCTTCGAGTAGGTCTTGTCGGCCGCCTTTGGGTCCGCGTCGAAGTAGAGCGCTGGATCCCATCGCCCGGCCGGTATGTCGCTGATCGAATAGCGTCCGTTGCGAACGTTCGTCCAGAACGTCGGAGCGTTTGGGGCATCGGGAAGCACTGCCCCGATGCCGACGACGGCTACTGCGCGGTTGACGTGCTCACTCATCCTCTACTCCGTCCCCTGCCTGTCGTAGATGATGTCTGCGACTGTGTCCATGTCGGCGAGGAGGCCGTCCTGGGCCTGCCGAACGGCTGCCAGATCAACGGCGGATTCGAAGGACTGGGCGTCGATGGATCCCGACTCCGCCGCTCCCAATACCCAACGCGATCCTTCCTGGGCAACCTTGAGCGCCGCGTCGCGGGAGAACACCCTGCTGATTGCCGCGACGCCGTCGGCATCGAATCGTTCGTCGGTCTTGGTCGGGAGTTGCCCGCTTGCGGACCGAACAGCCCGCCGAGCGAGGGCTTCGGCACCCTCGACGTTGGCAATCAGCTCTCCGAGACGGAACAGGATGTGCTGGTTTCGGGTCAGGCGGTGGATGCGAGCCTGCTCGAGCACCTCGGCCAGTGCCCGCAAAGCGAGCGCAACGGTGGCCGAACCTGTTTGCGGGTACTGGCTCGCGAGCTGGTCCATCGCGATGGCCCGGTCGCGGTAGTACGCGCCCCGGGACTTCAGGTGGTGCTGCCAACGATCCCTCGCAATCGTCATCTCCATGATCTCCGACGTGCCCTCGTAGATGGTGGTGATGCGCACATCTCGCTTGTACTTCTCAACCATGTATTCCTTGGTGAAGCCGTAGCCACCCAACGCTTGGATCGCGGCATCGGCGGCGTCATTGCCAGCTTCAGAAGCGAGGTACTTTGCGATTGCACCCTCGGTGTTGAGGAGCTCTTCACCCTGGTCGAGTCGCTCCGCTGTCTCCTCGATGTACGCCCGCGAGGCTTCGAGCCTGGCGACATGAGGAACAATCAGCTTGTGGGTATAGCCCTGCTTCTCGGACAGCGGCGAACCGGCCTGGATGCGATCCACGGAGTACGGGATAGCCCTGTCCATGGCTGCCCATCCGCCGCCGAGGCCGAAAGCCGCCACCATCAGTCTGGTGTAGCCGAAGACCATCTGAGCTTGGACCAGACCCTGGCCCTCTACGTCGCCTACGACTCGGTCCGGCGTGACGAATACATCCTGGAGGCTGAGCGCCGACGTGTTCGACGCTCGGATGCCGTGCTTGTCTTCGGGCGCTCCCTTGGTGAAGCCATCGGTGTCGTGGTCGACAACGAACCACGTGGGCCCATCCGGTGCCGCAGCGAGGATGGTGTAGAGGTCGGCGTAGCCACCGTTGGAGATCCACTGCTTATTGCCGTTGATGAGGTAGCCGGTGAGTTTGCCATCCTCCTCGACACGCTTGGCGGTCGTCCGCAGCGCTCCGAGGTCACTGCCGGCCTCAGGTTCCGTAGCACCGTATGCCATGAGCAGTCCATGCTCGGCGATCGCACCGATCCAACGGTCCTTCTGCTCGTCCGATCCGCCGAACACGATGGGATCCGAGCCAAGAAAGGTTGCGAGAGCGCCGGTGGCAATTCCCAGATCGATGCCGGCGAGCAGCTCGGACACTCGGTAGACGTCGAATGCATCGCCGCCCATGCCGCCGTATTCCTCAGGGATGAACAGAAGTGACACGCCGAGAACATCACCGCAGAGACCGCGCACGATCTCCTCGGGGAATGCATCCTTGGTGTCGATCTCGATCAGCGTTGCATCGTCGAGTTCGTGCTCCGCATAGTCCTTGATCGATGCCATGACGAGGTTGAACGTGTCGCGATCCAGTCCCACGGAGGTTCCCTTCTCTGAAGATGTGTCATGTTGGGTGGTTGGGTTGCTGCGGCGCAATTGCTTCCGACGCCTCACACGTCGATCCTAGCAAGATGCTTAATCCCTGTCTAAGGGACTTAGGGAACTTTGAGGGGGCGCTCAAGATTGCGGAGCCAACCCGCGATGCAGGGTGTGTCCTGGATTCGAACTGACTACTCGCCGCAGCCCCGGCCGCCGTTGATCGACGAGATGACGCTGTCAGGATCCTGACCGTCAGCGAAACCCCACAGACCGGTGTAGCCAACCATGTCGTAGAGCCAGACCCCTCCTGAGGGGTCGAACGGATCCTCGTTGATCTCGAGCTTCGGGCCGCCGTAGAGGGCCTCGACCGTTGCGAGCGTGTCACCGATGACCAAACCCTCGGTTGTCGCGAGCGCAGGGACGATGTCGGTGTAGTACCACGCAAAGAAGTGAGGAACGCCGCCGCTCCAGAAGTCGGTGTCGGCCTGGGTGAAGAGCATCACATAGGCATCCCAGTGGACCCCACGGACCACTGCGCCGGGACATGTCCCGTACCCCGAGAAGGAGTCGATCCATCCGCTGTCATTCGTCGGTGCACCAAGGACAGCTTCGACGGCCGCGATGGCATCCTCGTCGATCGTGCCAAAGGGCACCCACGTCGCACCGGCTTGCACACCCTCGTCGGACAGTTCGAGGCTCGACTCCTCAGCCATCGTCGTCGTAGTGCTCGACGAGCTTGTGGTCGTCTCCGCCACTGTTGTGGTCGTCTCGGCGGCGGTGGTGGTTGTGTCCTCCGGCACCGTGGTCGTAGTGGTTGCGGGTGCGGCCGTCGACGAAGTCGTGGTCAACGTTGCAGGAACGGTGGTGGTCGAGTCAGCATCGTCGGAACATCCCGATGCGACGAGCGCAACAACCATTGCAGCGAGTACGAGCTGCTTCGTCACGTTCATCCGCTCCTGGCCCACTCGGACGTGAAACCCTCCGCTGTGGCTGACAGCGTGTCGCCGTCACACGCAACGGTGGCACCGGTGAACTCTGCCTCTGGCGGCTCTATCGGAGATACTCCACCTGGGAACACGAACGGCTGATCGTCCACGGTGATGGCGATCTCCGCTGGTTCGCCCGGCTCGACGGTGGTCGTCAACATATCGCCTTGGAGCGACCACATACCGATGTCTGAGTCGTTCACAGTGACCTCGAGATTCCCGAAGTCGCTGGTCACGGCGAATGACCAATTGTCGCGGAGCGATTGGAATGTGCCGTCCGCATCGATGATGAGCACGTACTCGCCGTCGACGAACGCAAACTCACCATCAATGCCCTGTTGTGGCTGTTCGGCAAGCACATCTTCGAAGAACGCGACCGGATCAAGCACCCACCTGCCAACGACACATGTTTCGAGCGAACCGCTGGCCGGTTCCGGTGCTGCAGTGGTTGGCGTGGCCTCTGTAGTTGACGCCGCGGCTGCGGTTGTGGTCGTCTCGCCAGCACCCGCATCAGAAGCATCCGAAGGAGCAGCAGTCGTCGTCGTCGTTGGCGTGTCCGCATCGGTGGAGTCAGAGCTGCAGGCGGCTCCCAGCATGGCCAACAAGGTGCACACGATCACAAGACGCTTCATGGAAGTCCTCCCCCGGGGATGAGGACCAACCTACCGATTGGAAGGGGCGTCTGCCACCGATTCGTGGTCGAGCTAGACCTGGGGCGGATCCGCTACGGGATCAGCTGGGGCTCCGGAAGCGTGGACACGATCGTCCCCTGCTTCGTGAGCAGCACGGTGTGCTCGAAGTGCGCGGACCACGCCCCATCCGCCGTCACGACGGTCCAATGGTCATCGAGCACTTCAGACTCCGGTGTGCCGAGGTTGAACATCGGTTCGATGGCGAGGGCCATACCGGTCTTGAGCCGCAGGCCCTTGCCCGCCTTGCCGTAGTTGGGCACGCTTGGAGCTTCGTGCATCTGCCTGCCGATTCCATGGCCGACGTACTCTCGGACAACGCCGAGGTTGTGTGGTGCCGCGACCGCCTCGACCGCGGCACCGATGTCGCCAAGCCGGTTCCCTGCCTTCGCCTGCTCAATGCCTTTCGACAGCGCCCGCTCAGTGACTTCGAGGAGGTTTGCGACCTCGTCCGGAACATCGCCGATCGCCATGGTGAACGCTGCATCACCGTGCCAGCCCTCATAGATCGCACCGGCATCGATCGAGATGATGTCGCCATCCTTGAGCGTGTAGTCACCAGGGATGCCGTGGACAATGACCGAATTCGGTGACGTGCACAGCACACCGGGGAACGGGTTGTTCGGGCCGCCATACCCAAGGAACGACGAACGACACCCATGCTCGGCAAGCACCTCTCGCGCCAGGCCATCAAGGTCAGCCGTTGTCACGCCTGGGGTGGCCGCATCTCGGACTGCGGCGTGCATTGCAGCAACACACTGGCCAGCAACCTTCATCTTGTCGAAGTCAGCCGCAGACTTCTTGGTGATCACACGTGTGTCGCCCACGATCAAACGTCCCTAGCTAGCGAGGGCCAGAACGACCCTGGAGAAGATGTCGTCGATCTCGCCAACACCGTCAATCCTGATCACTGCATCTGCGTAGTGGTCAACCAGAGGGGCGGTCTCGGCGTTGTACACCTCGAGCCGTCGACGAATGGTCTCTTCGTTGTCGTCGGCACGACCCTCATCGGCGGATCGCTTGAGCAACCGTGCAACCAGCTCGTCCGTGTCGACCTCGAGCAGGAGCACTGTGCCGATGGCATCGACGACGGCATCGTTCAGCGCGTTCGCCTGTGCGACATTGCGGGGAAAGCCATCGAGCAGATACCCGCACCGAGCGTCCTCCTCTGCGAGCCGTGCATCCACGATCGCCACCACGAGGTCATCGGACACGAGGTCACCTGCGGCCATGACACTCTCGGCCTCTTTGCCGAGCTCGGTGCCAGCCGTCACCGCATCCCTGAGTATCGCGCCGGTGGAGATGTGGGGAACCTTCAAGGCCTTGGCAAGCATTGCCGCTTGCGTGCCCTTCCCAGCGCCCGGGGGTCCGAGGAACAGAATCCTTCTGGCCATGGCCTACGCCTCCTTGGGTAGTGACACGGGAGCCTCGACGCCGAACGTCAGCTGAGGAAACCCTCGTAGTTGCGCATCGTGAGCTGGCTCTCGATCTGCTTGGTCGTCTCGAGGGCAACACCGGCAACGATGATGATGGAGACACCCGACAGTCCCACGGGAACGCCCCACCACCAGCCGAAGAGCGATGGCAGGATGGTCACGACCGCCAGATACAGAGCACCCGGCAGGGTGATGCGGGACAGCACGTAGCTCAGGTAGTTGACCGTGGCGCGCCCTGGGCGGATACCCGGGATGAACCCACCCTGACGCTGGATCATGTCTGCCTGACGCTCGGGATCGAACTGGATCGCCGTGTAGAAGTAGGTGAAGAACACCACCAGCAGCGCCAGCAGGCCGATGTACCACAGGCTCGGCGAGAATCCGCCAGCGCCTCCGGTTGACAGCATGTTCTGGTCGATCCAATCACGAACCGACGCTCCCCATCCCGTGCTCGGGAGTGCGGAGGACAACAGTGCAGGGAAGTACATGATCGACGTTGCGAAGATGACAGGAATCACGCCTGCCATGTTCACCTTCAGCGGGATGTAGGTCGACTGGCCACCGAGTACCTTGCGACCGCGTACGCGGCGCGAGAACTGCACCGGTATTCGACGCTGTCCTTGCTCGGTGAAGATGATGCCGATCGTGAGGGCAATCATCACAGCCACGATGATCACGAATTGGTAAGTGTCCGAGTTCGTGTAGAGCAGCGTCAGCTGCGCAGGAATCTGGCTGATGATCGACACGAAGATCAACAACGACATGCCGTTGCCAATGCCGCGTTGCGTGATCAACTCACCCATCCACATCAACAGGGCGGTACCTGCCGTCATGGTGACAACCACAATGATCACATTGCGAGGTGAGAAGTCTGGGATCAGGTCGACACCGTTCGTGAACTGACCACTGTGGAACAGGTAGGCGAAGCCGGTTGACTGGAGGAGCACGAGGATCACGGTGAGATACCTCGTCCACTGCGTGATGACCTTTCGGCCACTCTCCCCTTCTTCCTGAAGGGCCTGGAGTTTCGGGATCACAACAGCCAGCAGCTGCATGATGATCGATGCCGTGATGTACGGCATGATGCCGAGGGCAAAGATCGACAGCTGCGTCAGCGCACCGCCGGAGAACAGGTTCAGCAGGCTCACAAAGCCCGACTGGGACGCTTCCTCAGAGAAGTCCCTCACCGCTTCGAGATCGATTCCCGGCACGGGAATCTGTGCACCGAGGCGATAGATGGCGAAGATGAACAAGGTGAACAGGATCTTGTTCCGAAGATCGTGGATCCTGAATGCGTTCCTGAATGCGGTGAGCATGAGTGTCCTGTGTGTCCGTCAGTTGGTGATCGTCAGGAGCTTGTGTCGGCCACAGAGTACGGCAACAGGTCCTGGAACCGTTGCGCGCACGCCGGGGTCGAGCCGCTCCAACGTCATTCTTCGATGAGCTCGATCGAGCCGCCGGCAGCCTTGATCTTGTCTGCCGCACCGGCGGAGAAGGCATGGGCCTTCACCGTGAGGGCAACGTCGATGTCACCCTGGCCGAGGACCTTGATCTTGCCACGCTTCTTGGCAATGCCCGCATCACGCAGCACGTCTGGAGTGACGACTGCACCAGAGGAGAACGCACCGAGGCGTTCGACGTTCACAACCGTGAACTCCTCCCGGTTCGGATTCCTGAAGCCCTTGAGCTTCGGCATCTGCCTGATGAGTGGCGTCTGGCCACCCTCAAAGCCTGGACGCACCTTGCTGCGAGCCTTGAGACCCTTGGTACCGCGACCGGCGGTCTTGCCTCGGCGGCCCGCTTCGCCGCGACCGACGCGGATCTTTCGCTTCTTTGACCCGTCCGCTGGACGGAGGTGATGGAGTTTCATCAGATTTCCTCTACTTCGAGCAGGTGCCGTGCACGGTGCACCATGCCGCGAACATCCGGGGAGTCCGGCCGTTCAACGGATGCATTGATCTTTCGCAGACCGAGGCTCTCAACTGTGGCCCGCGTCTTCGGCTTCTCGCCGATGAGGCTACGCCGCAGCGTGATCTTCAGTGTCTTTGCCATGTGCTACGCCTTCGTCCTCATCAACTCTGCCGAGTTGTATGCGGCGAGCAGGGCGGGAGGGAAGATCTCCTCGGCACGCTTTCCTCGGGCCCGAGCAACCTGATCCGGTCGCTGCTGACCCCGCAGCGCATTCACAGTTGCCTTGGCAACGTTGATGTGCGTTGGGGACCCGAGGGACTTGGCGAGCACATTGTGGATGCCTGCCGCCTCGAGAATCTGCCTGACGGCTCCACCAGCGATGACGCCGGTACCGGGAGCTGCTGGCTTGAGCAGGACACGGCTTGCGCCCTGCTCACCGATGATCTCGTGGATGATCGACTCACCAGCCATCGGCACTGCAAACATGTCCTTGCGGGCAAGCTCGAATGCCTTCTGGATGGCAGCGGGGACTTCTTTTGCCTTGCCGTACCCGACACCGACCCGACCCTTGCCGTCGCCAACGGCGACGAGAGCGGTGAACG
>CAJQOW010000219.1 GCA_905480055.1 uncultured Acidimicrobiia bacterium | reverse complement strand
CGCTGGTCGATGACGGCAGCTCTGGCACCGCGGCGTCGCTCACCGGGTTCTCTGTGGTCGAGGCAGCTTCCCAGGCAGATGCCGAGGCACTCGCAGACGGACACCCCTACCTGAGCGAAGGCAACGGCAACTTTGCGATCGATATCTACGAGTTGATGCCAGTTCCGTTCGACAACGATTGACCCAAGCGAACCGAGCCTTGTCGCTCAGAGGCTGACCGTGCGGCTCTCGAAGTCTGGGATCTGGATGAGTTCGATGCCGTCTGCGGCGAGGGCCATCTCGGCAAGGCGGTACATGAAGGTGCGCCCACCTGACGACAGGAACCAGTCGTGAATGGGAACCACGTACTTGGGTTTGACGAGGCGTGCCCGGTCTGCGCCAGCCGTGAGCGACCCCCACGGGGCTGCGAACGGCATGGCAAGGATCGGCATCGTCTCGTTGAAGCTGTGACTGTCGCCCGGATGGCTCAGCACATACTCAACATGGAAGCCCGTGTTCTGGGGGCCGGGACCAAGCGGGATGCGCTCATGGGGTGACACGAACTGCGGGGTCCCCGTCGTCACCGAATCGATGCCGTCCTCGGCAAGGATGGTTTGGAGTGCTGACGTCGTCTCGACCTCTGCGCCGTTCGACCGCTCGAGTGCTGCCCGGACGAAATCGAACGAGACGTGGTCGGCATGCTCATGCGTGATCAGGATCCGATCGACTCCCTCGACCATCGACACATCGAATCGCTCGTCATCCCAGGTGAATCCGCCCGGATCGATCAGTATCCGTTTCCCGTTGGTTTCGATGAGCAGGCAGGAATGAACGAGCTTGGTGATGGTGACATCCATGTCCCAACGCTACCCCACCCGGCTCGACCACACGAGCCGACTACGAGACGATGCGGACGCTGCGATCAGAACGATTGAGTGATTCGACGCCGGTGTCTGTGGCGACCACGATGTCTTCGAGACGCATCCCCCACTCACCAGGGACGTAGATGCCTGGCTCGATGGAGAACGCCATACCTGCCTCGATGACCTCGTCGTTGCCGTCGACCAGATAGGGATGCTCGTGGGCATCCATGCCGATGCCGTGGCCGACCCGGTGAATGAACAGATCGCCATAGCCGGCATCTTCGATCACACTGCGTGCCACGGCATCGATCGATGACGCTGTCACGCCGGGCTGGACATGAGCTGTAGCTGCTGCGTGGGCAGTTCGAAGCACTTCGTACGCACCGTGGAACCCGTAGGGGGCATCGCCGACGACGAACATGCGTGTCGTGTCCGATGCGTACCCGGCTTGACGGCCACCGAAGTCAACGACGACGGCGTCACCGGGCTGGATGATCCGATCGGTCGGTTCGTGGTGGGGCGAGGCCCCGTTGGGGCCCGAGGCAACAATGGCGAACAGGACCTCGTCGTGCCCGTCTGCGATCGTCCGTTCGGAGAACTCGCGAGACACGTCAAGTTCCGATCGACCCGAGAACTGGACCTCTGACATCTGATCGGCCACACCATCGACCGTTCGCGCAGCGGCTCGGAGAGCGGCAATCTCACCGGGCGATTTGATGATCCGCAGTGACCGCATCAGATCACCAGCTGGCACCCATGAACGCTGCTCGTCCACTTCCTGGAGAGCGAGCATGAAACGGGTCCACGTCTCGTCACCGATCGCGACCCTGCCGGCCCCGACCAGGAGGTCGGACACGATCGCAATCGGATCCTCGGTTTCGGACCACGACCTCACTGCGAATGTGCCGTCAGAGGTATCAACCCTGGGAGCTTCCAACGCCGGAACAACGAGTACCGATTCACCGTCGGTTCGCACCACCAGCATGGTCAAGCGTTCGAGCGGCATTGCCCGGTAGCCCGTCAGGTAGGGAAGGTCAGACCCGACCGACAGACACAGCGCATCCATGCCGTCAGCGTCAAGGGCGGACCTGGCTCGGTCCATGCGGGATGCGAACTCGGTCATACCGCAGCCTCCAAGGACTCCTTTGCGTGGTACGAGCTGCGCACCAGCGGACCGGACTCGACGTGCGACAAGCCGTATGCCTCGCCTGCGGCCTTGTAGTCGTCGAACCTGGCCGGTTCCACGTATCGGTGCACCTTGCGATGGTGAGCGGTTGGGCGCAGATACTGGCCGATCGTGACGACGTCGACGCCGACGGCATTGAGATCGGCAAGTGCTCCGACGATCTCGTCGTCCGTCTCCCCCATCCCAACGATCAATCCCGACTTCACCGTCACCTCGGGGTGTGCCCACTTCGCGCGAGCCAGCAGGGTGAGTGAGCGTGCGTAGTTTGCTGCGGTGCGAATATCGCGTTGGAGCCGCAGCACCGTCTCCGTGTTGTGGTTGAGAACGTTCGGCTTGGCAGCCATCACGATGCCAAGTGGATCCGCGTCCCCCTTGAAGTCCGGGATCAGCACCTCAACATCGCAGTGTGGCAAGCGCTCGCGGATCTCGTGGATCGTGAGGGCGAAGATCGTCGCACCACCGTCATCGAGATCGTCACGATTCACCGAAGTGAGGACCGCATGACGCAGCTGCATGGCTTCGATGGCCTCCGCTGCACGGACCGGTTCATCCCAGTCGACTTCGCCTGGTTTGCCCGTGTTGACGTCACAGAACGAGCATGCCCTCGTGCACGTCTCCCCGAGCAGCATCAGTGTTGATGTTCCGCTCGACCAGCATTCGTAGATGTTCGGACACCCGGCTTCCTCGCACACGGTGTTGAGGCCAAGTTCGTTGTTGAGCTTCTTGAGCTCCCTGAACTTCGGGTCCGTGAGATCCAGCTTGACCTTCATCCACGACGGCTTCTCCGGTTCGCCTCCGAGTGCTCCACGGATCGTGACCGGCTCCTCTCCACGACGCCGAGGAGAGAACACCCCGCTCGCCACCATGCGATCAACTTCGTAGGTCGCACCCGTGCCCCTCGCAAAGGCGCCGAGCTGAACCTCGCTGTCCGGCAGGTCCGAGAGCAGGTTCAGGTGCGGAACGAGAACATCGACCACCTCCTGAATCGACATTTGATGGCCAAGGACCTCCACGACCGATGTCACCGGACGATCTTCGATCCCGCACGGCACGATGTTTCCGAAGTAGGTCATGTCCGGAGAGACGTTGAGCGCGAACCCGTGTGTCGAGACACCACGGGAGACCCGCACGCCGATCGCGGCAATCTTTCCTTGCTCGGTCCATACGCCGGTG
>CAJQOW010000218.1 GCA_905480055.1 uncultured Acidimicrobiia bacterium | reverse complement strand
GAGTTGGTCTTCACCCCCGAATCCGAGGCGCTGAGGTCGATCTTCTTTGCGACGCAGTCGCTCAAGACAGACTCTGGCGTCGATTCCGATGCCGATGCTCGCGAGGTTGATCACGTTGCGGTCCTCGGCGGAGGGCTGATGGGTGGGGGCATCGCGACGGTCTCCGCCATCAACGCAGGGGACATCGTTCGCATCAAGGAGATCGATGCTCCCGGTGTCGCGAGAGGGCTGGACCACGTGAGCGGGCAGGTCCGGAAGCGCGCCAAGCGGCGCAAAATGTCCGCCTTCGAGGTCGATCGGATTCTCAACCGGGTCACCGGGTCTTCAACCTGGGCTGGCTTTGGCAACACCGACCTCGTGATCGAGGCCGTTTTCGAGGATCTCGAGCTCAAACAGTCGATCATCAAGGACGTCGAATCGGTCGTCAGCGAGGACACGATCTTTGCGTCGAACACGTCGTCGTTGCCGATCTCTGACATCGCAGCAGCGAGCTCCCGCCCGGAAACGGTGGTGGGCATGCACTACTTCTCACCCGTCGAGAAGATGCCGTTGCTCGAGGTGATCGCCACCGACAAGACAGCTGATTGGGTGACCGCCACAGCTGTCCAGGTCGGCAAGGATCAGGGGAAGACGGTCATCGTGGTCAACGACGGCCCCGGCTTCTTCACGACCAGGGTCTTGGCGCCGTACTCGGTGGAGGCGGGATTCCTCCTGGCGGAGGGAGCGACCGTCGAGGCAATCGACGACGCAATGATGGACTGGGGATTCCCGGTCGGCCCGCTGCTGTTGGGCGACGAAGTCGGTATCGACGTTGCAGCCCACGTGGCCCACACGATGCGCGACGCCTTCGGCGAGCGGATGACGGGACCCGACATCATGGATGCCCTGATTGCCGATGGCCGCAAGGGTCGCAAGAACGGCCAAGGCTTCTATCTCTACGACAAAGGCGAGCGCGGCGACGTCGACGAAAGTGTGTATGAGGTCATGGGCCTCGGCGAACGATCGACCATCCCTGCATCCGAGATCCAGGAGCGGATCGCTCTCGCCTTCATCAACGAGTCTGCGCGGTGCCTCGAGGAAGGGATCCTGCGCTCGGCGCGCGATGGTGACATCGGTGCGGTCTTTGGGGTCGGGTATCCGCCGTTCCGAGGCGGTCCGTTCTTCACGGTGGACGCAATGGGAGCCGATGTCGTTGTCGAGTCGCTCGAACGCCTCGCAGCCGACCACGGTCCACGATTTGAGCCCGCTCAGATCCTCAGGGACTACGCCAAGGAAGGCAAGAACTTCCGCTAGGTCTGGTCGCCAGCGTCGTCGGAATCCGGGTCGCTGTGCGCCTCGTGGCGCTTGCGCGACTCGAGCCATTCGTGCATGAAGTGCACCATTGCATAGATGGCAAAGAGGATCAGGCCGCCAAAGACCACGAACGACATCATCGTGCGAGGGTATCAGCCGACCCCGTTGGGTATGGTCTGGACCATGTTGCACGAGTTCAAACTTCCAGACATCGGCGAGGGTCTGACCGAGGCAGAGATCGTCTCGTGGTTTGTCGACGAGGGTGAAGCGATTGCTGTCGCTGACCTCGTGGTCGAAGTCGAGACCGCCAAGACAACGGTCGAGATTCCGTCGCCGCACGCTGGCGTGCTCTCCAAGAGATTCGGCGAGGAAGGCGACACGGTCGAAGTAGGTGCCGTCCTCTTCGTGGTTGAAACTGCCGACGCCCCAACCTCCGAATCAGACTCCATGCTGGAACCTGCGACGCCTGCCCCAGATCCTGAACCGTCGACGGCCGCCTCGGTGGCGCCGGAACTCCGAGCAGGCGAGCGATCAACTGGCGTCAGAGCGGTGCCCGCCGTGAGGAAGCTTGCAAAGGACCTCGGCGTCGAGCTCGCCACCGTCGTCGGGACCGGACCGAACGGAGCGATCACACGCGACGACGTGACTACTGCGGCCTCGGGTCCCGAATCCGACACGATGGTCCCGCTATCGAGCGTGCGGCGTGCGATAGCAGCCAACATGACCGAGTCGTGGACGACGATCCCCCACGTCACGGTGCAGGCGGAGGTCCGGGCCGAGGCACTCCTCGCAGCGTTGGGAAACGGCACGCCCATTGAGGCGTCCGTCGCCACAGCCGTGCTTCCTCTGCTCGTGGAGTTCCCTGCCTTCAACTCGAGATATGAGGATGACGGGATCCTCCACCGCAGCATTCACAACCTCGGCTTTGCCGTCGACACCGATGCAGGTCTCCTCGTGGCCGTCGTCAAGGATGCAGACACGCTGGACCAGGCCGACCTTGCGACAGAAATCAACCGCGTGCAGGGCGCAGCTCGCAGCGGGAACCTCACGCCAGACGAGGCGACAGGGCAAACCTTCACCATCTCGAACATCGGGGCTCTCGGCGGCGGCCACGGGACGCCCATCATCCCTATGGGGACCTCGGCTATCGTATCGATCGGTCGGGCGACAGAGCAGCCCATCGTGGAAGCAGGAACGATCGAGGTCGCCATGATCGCGCCCATCGATCTGTCGTACGACCACCGGATCATTGACGGAGGCCTCGGCCAACGATTCCTATCCGCCCTCGTCACCAACCTGGAGACGCCCCTCTCTGCGAGCTAGCAGGAGGAGTGAGCGGAGCGAACACCTTCAGCCCCCGAGCTCCGAGGCCCCGGGGCTCCTGAGCTTGCGACTCAAGGCTCATAGCTCAAGACTCAAGACTCAAGACTCAAGACTCAAGACTCAAGACTCAGAACTCAAGACTCATACGCCTCGATTGGCGGACATGAGCACACCACATGCCGATCCCCATACGCATTGTCGATGCGTCCGACCGGGACCCAGTACTTGTCGTCGCGGAGCGAAGCGACCGGGTAGGCGGCCTGTTCACGGGTGTAGGCACGTTCCCACGATTCGGCCACGACATCCTCCGCCGGGTGTGGGGCGTTGCGCAACACCGAATCAGCGACGCCTCCTTCGGGTATTGCGTCGATCTCTACCCGGATGGCGATCATCGCATCGACGAAGCGGTCGAGTTCGTACTTCGACTCCGATTCTGTCGGTTCGATCATCAGAGTGCCAGCGACAGGAAACGACATCGTGGGAGCATGGAATCCATAGTCGATGAGGCGCTTTGCAATGTCCTCATTGGTCACGTCAGTGTCGGCCTGGATCTGGCGAACGTCGATGATGCACTCATGGGCGACGAATCCACCCGGTCCCGTGTAGAGAATCGGATAGTGATCAACGAGTCGAGATGCCACGTAGTTGGCGTTGAGAATCGCGATCTCTGTTGAGCGCCGGAGGCCCTCGGGTCCGAGCATTGCGATATACATCCACGAGATCGGGAGCACGCCAGCGGAGCCCCACGGTGCTGCAGCGACGGCCCCTGTTCCATCATCCGGCCCCGGAGCGTCGGGCACGAGGCCGTGACCGGGAAGGTAGGGAGTGAGGTGGTCCTTCACCCCGATTGGCCCCACGCCGGGACCTCCCCCGCCGTGGGGGATGGCGAATGTCTTGTGCAGGTTGAGATGCGAGACGTCGGATCCGAACGCACCCGGTTCTGCGATTCCGACCATGGCGTTGAGGTTGGCTCCGTCGAGGTACACCTGCCCACCGTGGTCGTGGACGATGTCACAGATCTCTGCAATGGCTTCCTCGAATACGCCGTGCGTCGAGGGGTAGGTGACCATGATCGCTGCGAGCTCGTCGGTGTGTTCCTCGGCCCTTGTACGAAGGTCGCCAACATCGATATTGCCGTCCTCGTCGCATTTCACGACCACAACTCGCATGCCGGCCATCACTGCCG
>CAJQOW010000217.1 GCA_905480055.1 uncultured Acidimicrobiia bacterium | reverse complement strand
GCCTGTTGGCAGCTTCAATCCACTTCGCAGCCGCGCCCTGCGACGTCCCTGCGATGTCGCCTATTGCGTGTGCATCTGCGCCGGCGAGCGCTGCGAACGTGAGGATGCCCGCTTCGGCGAGTTTGCCAGCAGTCACGGGACCGATCCCGTTGATTGACGTGAGGTCATCGTCGGCACCCACCGCAGTGGGTGTGTCTTCAACGACATCGTCTCTCGCATGGGATGCGTCAACTTCGCGGAAACGGGGAGGGGCCTCGTCGTGGATCTCGGGAGCGGGCAGAAGCTTGTCCTTGAGGGCCCATGCCGCAACGCCAAGGCCGATCACGACACCAGCGAGTCGGATGAAGTTCTTTGCCGTGTGATTCATGGATCCGATTGTACGCCAGTCAAGGTTGCGAGTGAGGCTGATGCCTACTCCTGGCAAGCTCCACCGTATGGATTCACGGTCCACGGCCTGTGCCACGGCGTTGAGCCCTTGGCGATCACCCATGCTGCGGCGATGTTGGCCTCCGCGTTGTAGGGGGTGGCCACCAGACCGTTGCTGTCCTTGAACCCGGCGGCGGCGGCGCGACTCTTCCAATACTTGGACAGGTGCTGGAACAGGCCCTCGGCGTTGCTGTAGCTGTTGTATGCCCTCGGGTCGCCTCGCGACTCCTTCTTGATGATGTTGAGGGCACAGTCGACAAGATCGGCTGGCCAGTACTTGGCAACCAGTGGGCGCCAGGCCTCGACGTCGCGGATACCTCCGGCATCTGCCGGCCACTGAGTTGACCACTTCGAGGATGCAGCGGTGGTCGTCGTTGATGCGCTGGTAGTGGTGGTCGTTGGAGCCTTGGTGGTCGTGGTCGTTTGGGTCGGCTCGTAGTTGACAACGATGCGGGTCGACTCCTTGTTGCCAGCTTCGTCGGTTGCCGTGAAGGACGCACCGTTTGCCCCAGGCGCCAAGACGAGGGCGATCGACCACGTGCCGTCATCTGCGACGTCAGCGGCGAAGGGGCCGGACGAAACTGTGGCACCGGGTTCGGTGACACCCTTGAAGGTTGTGACGCGGTCGTCAACGGTGTCTCCGTCGTCGGGAGAGGTAACTCTGATCGAAGGAGGCGTTGTGTCCGCAGCCGCGGTCTGCGTAGTGCTCGGTTGGACGGTTGTTGAGGGTGCGGCGGTGGTCGATGGCTCGGTTGATGTGGACGTTGGTTCATCGGCGGCCGTGTCGGGCGTGGATGTGGTGGGAGCCAAGGACGTCGTCGTCGTCGGGTCGGACGCATTGGTGGTGGCCGTCCTGCTGTCGGCGTTGGATACTCGCAGAGCCAACACCGCCGAGGCGACGCGTGCCGAAGCCTGGACATCTGCCGCTGGCGCTTCGCTGACTTCGGTCACCTCGGCAGCATCGTCCGTTCCATTTGGTGAGAACGCGGCAAAGCCAATCACGGCCACAAGGGCGATGATGAGGAGTCCGGCATATGCGAGAGGTATTCGAGGTCTCACGCAGCTCCGCTGTGCTCGCTTCTCGTTTCCATGCGAAAACCCCGATTCAGGGGAGGGGAATCGGGCCGATGATCCCAGCGCGGGCAGCCCGTCTTCTTCGCGTACCGCAGGGTATATGCCGCGTTCAGATAGGGCAACCCCGATTGTGGCAATTGCTGGCAGGTGTCGGGGCGTCATCCAGTCTGCAGCACACGCCGGTACCTTTCCGCGGTGATGTTTCGCAACTTGATCCTTGGATGTGGAGCGGCGTTGTTGATCGTCGTCGGGCTCGGTTCGCCCTCTGCGTCCGCGCTCGCTGGCGATTCCTGCGCTGAACGATTTCCCGAGACAGCGTGGGTGCCGGTGCACAGCGGGCCGGTCTCTATCGAAGCCACCGGAGTCACGGCTGGCCTTGCCGGTAGGTTCACGAAGGAGACCGAGCTTGTTGAGGGTTGGATCAACGAAGAGATCGGAGCCGTCTCACTCACGCTGTGCTTGGTGGAAAACGACTCGGATTTCGATGTCACGCCATACGTGTCCGGTTCACAGCGCTTCCATTCCCGCATGGAGATGGACGAGCAACTGCTCGTGATCAACACCGAGCAGGTGGGGCTCGTCGGACCAGCCATTGCATGGTCGATGGCTCATCACGCACTGTGGCAAGCCGCGGGGTCCTCTCCGCATCCCGAGCCGATATCGAGTGTCGTCGGCCAGTGGTATCGCGCTCGCATTCTCGACCGACTCGACCTCTACCACCGCGATGTGATGGTGGAGAACTTCTTCGACACAGAGTCGGTAATCGATTGGACGGAAACGGAACAGCCCCAGGTACTCGACTGGGACCCGGAGCAGAACTTTCAGGCAATTGGTGACTTCATCGACTTCGCCGTGTCCGAGTACGGCACCGAGGTGCTGGTTGAGACCGATGGTGCTCGTTGGAGCGAGATCGAGGCGGAATGGCGGGTCGCACTTCGTGCCGACCTCACGGGCCGCACGACACCGACCACTGAGTGGGTGGTCGGAGTTGGGATTGTCACGGTTCTGCTCGTCGTCGCCGCAACCGCTATCGGTCTCGGCTTGTGGTCGAAGCACCGCAGACGTGAGCGCCCCGACACGGCCCCAGCCATCCCCGGCTTCTTCAGCGACAGCTGATCAGGTCGCCAGGGCGGCGCTCGTCGAGATGCGTGGATCGGCAGACCCTTTGCGCTCACCACCGGCATCTATCGCCGATATCGGCCCCCACCCAGGTTCGTAGGTATCCGACTCCGCTACGTCATGTCCGCGATCGCGCAACCCATCAATCGTTGATCGGGCAAACCTGCTTTCCACTTCGAAAGCGCTGTCGGTTCCAGCGTGCGGTTGCTGCATGCTCCATCGGGGGACCGCTTGGGTGTCGTCCGTGCACATGCCAGCGTGGAAGTGTGTTGCCGCGAATTGGGCCAGGTATTGGGGCTGTTGATCTCCACCTCTCGTGCCGAGCAGGAGATCGAGAGATTCGTTCTTCGTCCACAGCGTGGGTGAGAGCGTGTGAAGTGGGCGCTTGTTTGGGGCGTACTCGTTCGCATGGCCAGGAATGAGGTTGAAGCCCGCACCACGGTTGTGCAGCCACACCCCGGTCGCTCCTGCGGACAAGCCAGAACCTATGCCGGCAAAGTTCGACTGGATGAAGGAGACGCCCATGCCGTTCCCGTCGAGGACGGTCATGTATGCCGTCCCGCCGACGGTTGGCTTTGGCATCGGCCATCGGGTGGTTCGATCCCGCCTGATGCGGTTCGCACGATCTTCGAGGCGTGACGCATCAAGCAATTCGGTGACATCGAGATCTGCGGCTGAAGGGTCGGACACGGTGTCTTCACGTTCCCATGCAACCGAGCGATAGGCCTCGACGAGGAGGTGCTGGAACAGAGGGTCGTTCGGATCGCCCGGAGGATCGAGATGCGAGAAGATCCATAGCGTTGCAAGCGTCAGATAGCCTTGGCTGTTGGGTGGGATCGTCCAAGCAGTCCTCCCGAACAGGTCGAGCGAGGCTGGAGAGATCCAGTCGGCCTGACCTTGCGAAAGATCGTCCGGGCGAATGGCTCCTTGCGTAGCGGCTTCGATACCTGCGCCCACTTCACCTGCATAGAACGCCTCCCTGCCCGCAGTAGCGATTCCCTCAAGGACATCGGCGAGGGCAGGCCGACGCAGCGTCGACCCTGATGGTGGTGGCTCAGAGTTTGGATACAGCGACGACGCTGATGGCTGGTCGGCGACCATGCTGTGCACCCGGACGAGAGAATGTGCGAGTTCTTCGGATACCGCGAAACCTGAACGAGCGATGTCTATGGCGCTTGTGAGCACCCTCGCAAGGGGGAGCCTGCCGTATCGCTCGCTCAGCGCTTCCCACCCATCGACGCAGCCAGGAACGGTGATCGACCACGGCGACCGGAATGGAATGTCACCAAGGCCCTTGTCGCGCAGATCGTCGGCGGTGACGCCTGAACCGCCTCGACCAGAAGCGTTGAGTGCAACAGGCGTATCGTGGGATGGATCGTGGATCAGGGCGAACAAGTCGCCACCGGGTCCGCAGGTATCTGGAGCGACAACAGCCAGCACGGCATCGACGGCGATGGCGGCGTCGACAGCCGAACCGCCGGCTCTCATGATTTCCACGCCAGCCTGGGAGGCCATCCAGTGGGGTGACACCGCGATGCCCTGATCTGGCCCCGTCTCACCGGTCGAGAGCTGTGCGGGGCCGGGCCTTCCCATCAAGGCAGTGTTGCAATGCGCCGGTTCAGCGCATCGAGGACTGCCTTGACACCAGCATCGTCGACGTTGCCGCTGGAGATGGCTGAGCCAACACTGAGGTCTTCTCCGCCATTGCCAGCCGCAGTGATCACGACGGCAACGACAACCTCTCGGGGTCCGACCCTCGCAACGGTGATTGCATCGAGCGCAATCGGTGGCATCGCTTCGAACGTCTTCTCGACCGCATCGATGGTTGCTTCGCCGATGAGTCGGAGTCGTGCCGATGCGACGGCCGGACCGGTCGCTGAGCCAACGTGCTCCTCGTCAACATGGCGAAGCGTCACCTCGAGAGTGGTTCGAGATCCGTTTGGAGACTCGGCGATCCTGGTGAGCGCAGCCCTCGCCACGGCTGCGATGTCGAGGTCTGCCGGGCTGATCTGCACAACCGAGATCACCCTGCGGTCGATGGAAAGCCCGAACCTGGCCATGGAGAGGCTTTGGACATCTCGCACGACCTGCTTGGCCGGTTTCTCGGCAGCAGCAATGACGTGGACCTCGGTGATGCGATCCCCTTGGTTCACCACTCGAGCCGCATCGACGGACTCGAGCCTCGTGAGGCCCTCCTCGAGTTCTCTGAAGTTCACTGCCATGCGGCGAGCGTAGTCGATTCGCTCCTCCACGTAGCGGGTTCTTGTGCATGGGTCGCTCGATTCATATAGGAGGGATTTCCTTGCGCCATGGGGGATTTCACGATAAGTTGACGTCCGGCTGTCGCTTGTGCGGCATCCGCGACCCTGGGCGGGGTCGAGACGACTGGTGGCACCCCCGTGCCCCGTTGTGTTGGTTAGGAGCAGGTCTACTGATCTGACAATCGAGCGAATTGCCTGGGTGAGAGATCCTCCGGGCTGTAGGAGGTGGTGGAACCCGGGCAGCTCAAACGAACTACTCCAGCGAAGCGGATCGCACTTTTCCCTGATCTGACGAATTGATGTCGGCGATGAGGAAACGACACTGGAGACAAACATCGTGAAGAGCCGTGTCATCAAACTCGCATTGACCCTCGGAGCATTGGCTACAGCCCTCTTGGCTGGCGCCGCATCTTTCAAGGTCGGATAAGCGAGCGCCCGGGCACCACTCCTCTCTCGTTCCTAACCCCGAGAGACCCATGTTCCAGAACGAATTGGCGAAGCAGCAGAAGGCGAGAGTTCGCCTTGCCGTCGCGTTCAGCGTCGTCGGCTTGCTCACCATCGCACTCCTGTTCTTCGTTCAAGACTTCCCGGAACCGCTGTGGCTATGGGCTCTATTCGCCGGAGCCTTCGTGTTCTTCGAATGGAACACCGTCGAGGTCAACGACAAGCTCTTCGCTTCGCCGAGCGTGATGGTGATCATGACCGCAGCAGTGGTCTTTGGACCCGAGTCAGCGATCCTCGGTTGCGCGGTGATGGCGGCTCTCGGGCCACTGCAACCAGCCGACATCCGCGAACGCCGCTGGTTCCAGCCCGCCGTCAACTTCGGCCAGCTTGTGCTCTCAGCAACTGCCGCAGTTTCTCTGTACGTATTGGTCATTGGGCCCTACCCGATTACCGGGAGTTCGGTCTGGCGTGTGGCTCTTGCATCAGCCCTCGCGGCGATTGTCTATGGATTGGTCAACTACCAACTCGTGCTATTCATCGTGCGTCAGGTCTACGGCCATCGGGAGCTGAACAGATGGTCGCACATGGCACAATTGATGGTTCCCTACGTGGGGATGGGCTTCCTGGGCGGGCTGTTGGGC